>JBOHCO010000477.1:0-2257 GCA_050698895.1 Streptosporangiaceae bacterium | reverse complement strand
CGGCCGGGCTGGCCGCGCTGGCCGTGCTGCCCGTGCTGGCCGTGCTGGCCGTGCTGCCCGGGACGGCCGTGCTGCCCGGGACGGCCGCCCGGTCCCGCTCGGTTCGGTCATGGCGACCCCCTCAGCTCGTGGCGGCGGCAACCGCCGACTCCTCGCTGTCGCAGATGGTGATGGCCTCATCGAGCCGGGTCAGCTCGAAGATCTCGCGGTAGTGACGGCTCAGGCCGAAGGCGGCCAGCTTC
Organism: Streptosporangiaceae bacterium; assembly: GCA_050698895.1. GTDB lineage: Bacteria > Actinomycetota > Actinomycetes > Streptosporangiales > Streptosporangiaceae > DASUBV01. The sequence continues at coordinate 2,015 of JBOHCO010000477.1, read as the reverse complement.
TGCCGGTTGCGGCTGGCGTGCACCAGCAGGGTGACGAGCATCCCGATGCCACCGCTGTTCATGTACTCCAGGCCGCCGAAGTTCAGCACCAGCCGCCGCGCCCCGCGCTTGGCCGCGTTCTCGTAGGCCGAGGTGAGCGCCGGCTCGGCGGCCGCGGTGACATCGCCGTCGATGTCGATCACCGCGGCGTCGTCGCCGACCCAGCGCAGGCCCATCCTGACTGCCGGCTCGTCCATCTAGTCTCCCCCCGCTCGCATGGCCAGCCGGACGATGTGCCGGCCGTCCCTGGTCACCACGTCCATCGCGTCGACCATGTGCCGGATGATGAACAGGCCCCAGCCCCGCGGCGCCTGCTCGCCGGCCAGCTTCCGGGCCAGGTCGGGCACCTCGGCCTGGTCCTCCGGCCGGTCGCCGTTCCCCCCGTTGCCGCCGCTGCGGGCGTTCTGGGCCGGTCCCTGGTCGGCGATCGTCACCACGACCTGCTCGCCCAGGCGGTACACCTCGATGTCCACGGCCAGGTCCGGGCGGCCGCCGTGCCCGTGCTCGATCGCGTTCGCCGTCGCCTCGGCCACCGCCGTCTTGAGCCGGTCCAGCCGGGCCGGCGCGATCAGCCCCGCCACGCTGCGCGCGACCAGGTCCAGCGCCTCCTGCTCGTTGCCCGGCACGCTGGCCACCGCGAACGAGGCCAGCCGCTCCGCCGTGTCCGGGGGGTCCGCGGTCATGGCCGGGTCCGCCGCATCGAGACCAGCGTGATGTCGTCCTCCTGCTCGTGCCCCGGCCCCGTGAACGCCGCCACCTCCGACAGGCACAGGTCGATCAGCGTGTCGCTCGACGCCGCCCGGCCGACCAGCGCCGCGACCCGGTCGAACCCGAACATCTCCCGGTCCGGCCCGTGAGCCTCGGCCAGCCCGTCGCTGTGCAGCAGCGCGAAGTCCCCGGCCCGGAACGCGAACGCCTTCTCCTCGTAGCTCATGCCCGGCATCAGCCCCAGCGGCATGCCCCTGGCCCGCAGCTCCCCGACCCCGTCGGCGGTGTGCACATAGGGCACGTCGTGCCCGGCGTTGGCGAACGTGACCCGTCCCGTGGCCGGGTCCAGGACCGCGGCCAGGCAGGTCACGAACATCTGCTCGGGCGTGTCCCGGCACAGCTGCTCGTTGACCGTGCCCAGCACCGCGCCGGGGCTGATCAGCCGGGGCGCCGCGCTGCGCAGCATGGCGTGCGCGCTGGCCATCACCAGCGCCGCCGGGACCCCCTTGTCGGTGACGTCGCCCACCACCACCATCAGCCGGCCGCCCGGCAGCGGGATGAAGTCGTAGAAGTCGCCGCCCACGGTCAGCGCCGGCTTGTAGCACGCCGCCAGCCGCCAGCCCTCGAGGTCCGGCGTCCGGGGCAGGAAGTGCTGCTGGATGACCTGGGCCACCTTCAGCTGCTGCTCGGTCCGCTCCCGCTGCCGGGCCTCGGCCTGCTGCCGCCGGACCAGCTGGCCCACCCGCAGCGCCGGGGCCGCGTGCCCGGCCAGGGCGCTGAGCAGCTTCCGGTCGCCGGCCGAGTAGTCCCGTTCCGACCGGCGCGGTCCCAGGCTGAGCACGCCGGTCAGCGTGCCCGCCGAGATGAGCGGGATGACCAGGACGACCCCGGCATCCCGGAGCGCGGCCAGGCCCGGGGAGCTGAAGTTCAGCGCGCGGATGTCCACCGCCCGGCCGGCGTTGAGGAGGTAGGCGGCCAGCGGGTCGTCCGGGGCGAAGGGCAGTTCGTGCGACCCGTCCGGGCCGTGCGGCACGTGCGGCGGGAGGTGCTGGCCGTTGGCCGGCCCGGGCGGCGTGGCCGCGGTGGCCGGCGTGGCCGGTGCGGATGGCTCGGCGGGCGCGGGCGTAGGAGCGGTGGACGGGCTCGTCCCCGCGACGGTCATCGTGGCTTCCGCCCGGCCGTCAGGCCGGTTCCGCTCGCTCGCTGGGGTACCCCCGTCCCCCGTTGCCCCTGGTCAGCTATGCCCCCTGGCGGCCTGTTTCGATCAT
>JBOHCO010000476.1:0-2130 GCA_050698895.1 Streptosporangiaceae bacterium | reverse complement strand
TAGCTAGCGTTTCACGGCGGTGTAGGTCAGGTGGGTCACCCGGGCCGATGCGTCCGCGCGGGCCTGGTCCAGCCCGAGGCGCGCCGGGTCCACGCGGTCGAACAGGCGGATGCCGGTGCCGAACAGCACGGGCGCGAGGGTAATCGAGAACTCGTCGATCAGGCCGCTGTCCAGGTACTCCTGGATCGTCTCGGCGCCGCCGGCGATGCGCACGTCGCGGTCGCCGGCGGCCTCGCGGGCCTGGAGCAGCGCGCTCTCGATGCCGTCGTTGACGAAGTGGAAGGTGGTGCCGCCCGGCCGCTCCCACGGGTCGCGCCTGGTGTGGGTGACGACGAACACCGGGGTGTGGAACGGCGCCTCCTCCGGCCAGGCCAGCTCGCCGGCGTCGAACATGCGCTTGCCCATGACGCTCACGCCGGTGCGCTCGTACGTCGCCCGTGCGATGTCGTTGTCGAGTCCTTCCTCGCCGCCCTGGCCGAGCTTGAGGTTCTCCCGGAACCACCGCTGGGGGAACAGCCACGCCTGCAGCTCCGACCACTTCGCCATCCAGCGCTGGACCCTCGGGTCGTTCTGGCCTTCGGGCGAGAATACGTCCTCGACGGGCACGGCGTCGGGCGCCATGAAGCCGTCCAGTGACATCGTCACGCTGAAGAACACCTTCCCGGCCATCACCGCACCGTCCCTTCCTGCCCGGTCTCCTGCTCAGTCATGGCCTCGCGGGCGGTCGCCGGCCCGCGGCCGGCGGCCCGCTCCCGTGCGACCTCAGCGACGTAGGCCGCCAGGTTGCGCAGCGTCTGCTCGCCGCTCTCGATCGCGTGGTACTTCTCCACGGCCTCGTCGCGGAGTTCCCTGGCGGGGAACACCGCGCGCATCACGATCCGGGTCTGCTCGCCGGCCGGCTCGAAGGTCAGGACCGACTCGAAGGCGTTCGGGTCGTCGCGAGACTCGCCGTGCAGCAGCGCGATCCGCTCCGGCGGGACGATCTCCCGCCAGGTGATCCACTCCTGGTAGTCGGTCCCGTCCGGCCCGTGCATCACGAAGTCCCACTCCCCGCCGACGCGGAACTCGAAGGACCGCGTCGTGGTGGTGAAGCCCTCCGGTCCCCACCACCGCGACAGGTGCCGGACTTGCGTGAACGCCTCGAACACCAGCTCCCGCGGGGCGCCGATCAGCCGGGAGATCACGATCTCGCGGTCCGCGGTCGCCTGCGCAGGCTCGCCGCCGCTACCGATCGTCGCCATCGTATGGTCCCTCCTGCCTGGCCTGCCTCAGCTCCTGCACGTACTCGTCCAGCCGGTCGAGGCTCTCGCTCCAGAACCGCTCGAAGCCGCCCACCCACTCGTGGACCGGCCGCAGCCCGCGGGCGTCCAGGCCGTACAGCCGCTGCTTGCCCGCCCCGCGGACCCGCACGAGCCCGACCTCCCGGAGGACCCGCAGGTGCTTGGACGCCTGCGGCTGGGCCATCCCCAGGTCCCGCGCCAGGTCGGTCACCGGCCGCTCGCCGCCCCGCAGCAGCACCAGGATCTCCCGCCGCCGCGGTTCGGCGATCGCGTTGATCGCGTCCGAGGTCGTCGCCGCTCGCGCCATGACGCCATCATATGCCTATATCGGAATGTGTCAACGCCCCGTCGCCCGGCGTCATGCCCAGGCAACAGCTAACCGCGACGGTCACCGGGCCCGCGGCGACCAGCAGTAGTTCCTCGGCCCGGGCGCCTGGCGGGTCACCCGTGACGCCTGGCCGGCTACGACGCCGGGCCTTAGCGGGCCGCCTCGAGCAGGTGGTAGAGAAGCAGCAGCTGGGTGACGGCCAGCGGCTCGCTGCGCTGGCCGTTCTCCAGCTCGCCCAGGGATCCGGGCAGGTCGGTCCCGTCGCCGAGGTCGGCCCAGATGGCCTTCTCCAGCACCTGGCTCTCCTCGCGAGGCACGTAGCCGTGGATGTGCAGGGCGTCGACCGGGCGCCCGTCCTCGTCGCGGGTCAGCTTGAGGTGCATGGGCTGCCCGCTGTCGCTGAGCACCCCGCTCAGGTCCGGGTGCCGGATGGTGGGCCGCAGCAGCAGCTCGGCCGACAGCGGCGTGCCCGGCGGGTCGTGGCGCTGCTCGACGGGCGCGAACCGCACGACGATGTCGGCC
>JBOHCO010000475.1:0-6706 GCA_050698895.1 Streptosporangiaceae bacterium | reverse complement strand
ACTCGCTGGGCCGCTGACCCCAGCCAAGGAGGATTATGCGGACTGCAACACGAGCTCCGCCTCCGCTGCCAGCGGAAACGTCACGGCAGGGCGCATAACCCAGCCGTCCGCATAATGACGATTATGCGGAATTCCGCATAATCGTCACACCGCAACCATGGCGACGAATCAAACCCACGACCCGGCGACCATGACTGGCGGTATCACGCAGCGCCGACCCGGCCCCGGTCATGAAGGCCGTCAGGTAGATCAGCATCAGCCCTGCGCCGTGGGCGAGGATCGCCGCCGCCAGCGCGGCGGGCCAGACAGCCCGCGTGATGTCAACGATGATCATCAGACGGCGGCGGTCGGCGCGGTCGACGATGACTCCCAGGCCAGCGCCGACCAGCAGCCACGGCAGGCCCTGCACGGCGGTGACAGCCGCTACGGCGACAGGGGATCGGGTGAGCTGAGCGGCCAGCAACGGGAACGCCGCCAGCCGGACCCCATCACCGAAATCGGCCACAAACCCCGACAGCCAGTACCGGCGAACGGCCTCCGGAACCCGCCCGCGAACGCAACCACGCCACCATCATGGCGCCTGGCAGGCACTTCATGGCGAGCTGCGTGAGGCTCACGGCAGCAGCGCCAGTGCCTCGTTCAGGTTGTGCTCAATAATGCTGCGCATGAACGCCCGGTCGGGGAAGTCGCCATCGAGCAGCCGCATTGGCCCGGCGACGAGGAACAGTCGCTGTGCGAGCATGTACAGTGCGAGCCGGTCCTCGTCGAGGTTGCCGGCCCCGACGGTAGCGGCCCATTCGCGGCCCAGCCGGACCTGCATGTGCGCGTGCTCCCACTCCACATCGAAGTACATGAGGTCCTCGATGTCGATGATGACCGGGCTGCCGTCAGCGTCGACCAGGACATGGTCCAGGCCCAGTTCGCCGTGCACGACGGAGTACTCGGCCCGCGGCCCTACCGCCGCCCTAAGCTCGCGCAGGCGGTCCTTGAGTCGTTCCCGGTTATCAGCGATCCTGCGATCCCGCTGCGTCGCCTCGGCGACGCATCGTAGCCCGAGGGCCAGCACGCCTTCCTCGCTCGTCGGCCAGTGCGGCGTCCCGCCAGCATCGATGAAACTCACCTTGCCGGGCGCGCGGCCCCGGTAGCCGCGCATGGCTGCCAGTCCCTCACGCAGCCGGGCCAGCGTCGGTTTCGCCGCGACCGGGTCGCGTTCCCACAAGGCCAGCAGATCCTCGCCGGGAAAATCTTCCAGGATCGCGATGTCGGCGGGGTAGCAGGCGCGGTCGCGGTCGAGCAGGTATATCTGCGGAACCCGCAGGCCCAGGGACGCCAGCCGACTGTGCGCAGCGGCGAACAAGTCGATGCTGTTGCCGGAGGAGAACGGGTCAGCGGCATCATTCCCGTTCGGCGCCCGCGGCCAGTAGTTCTCCGAGGCCTCCCACAGGTAGGCGATCACCGTCGTGCTGTCATCCATGGCCAGCCGGTACACGCCCTTCGTGGTCCCGCCCGCCAGCCGGGTGAGTTCCCTGATCTTGCGTTCGCTACCCAGGGCCGCCCGGGCCGCCCCAGCCAGATCCCTCGGGGTCACCTTTCCGGGTGCCATTCCCGCCCCCCTTTCCGAGCCATAGAGCAGGGACGCCGGAACTCCGGGCCCCGATACAGAATTCGGCTGCCGCGAACCGGACCGGACATCCGAGTCTGGCCACAGCATTCATGGCTCCATCCTTCCAGGATGCGTGACTCATCAGCGACGCACCCGCGACGCCAGCATCCGCTGCTGTGGGTGCCCAGCTATCGCGCGTCGATGGCAAGCCGGGCCGCAGCCACCGGCAGCACCAGGACGGCTCGGCGGGCGGACCGGCGCGGCAGCCGGTCTAAGACGCACCACACCATCCGGACCCACTAACGCGGCGCCCGCTGACTACTAGCACCATCAGTGCGCGCCGCGCCGAAATGCGCCGAACGGCGCTTCCCGCGCGGCTGGCGCCAGGCCGCGTTCCACGTGCCCCGCCTCCGGCCGCCCTACCTACGGCCCCGAACCTCGACGCCCAAACAGTCCGGCGACCTCAAGCCGCGACCAGCGGGCTAATAATCCGCCGGTCGGCACACCTCCCTTGCCGCTGCGCCAACGTCTTGACCTGGCCAAACGAGCATCGACTACCTACCGCGCACCGGGCCGGACTGCCACCAAAACTGCAACCAGGCGGCCCTCATCGAGCACGCGGGGATCACGCAGAATCATTAGCGCCCAGGTCAGAGCACATTAGTGAGCGTGGGGCGGGTGGGGCTCGAACCCACGACCGGCGGATTATGAGTCCGCTGCTCTGACCGGCTGAGCTACCGCCCCTTGAATCGCGCGAACCGGCTGGCTACCGGTCTCGTACCCTACCCGCCAGTGGCCTACCGCGCGCTCAGCTGCATCTCCATGGCGTGCTCCACCAGCGCGATCAGCGTGGCCTTCGTGGAGCCGCGGCCACGGGCGTCGCACTGCACGATCGGCACCCGCGGGCTGATCGACAGGGCCTCCTGAACGTCGGTGATGGCGTGCGGGAAGTCACCGTCAAATCCGTTGATGGCCACGATGAACGGCAGGCCAGCGGACTCGAAGTAGTCCACCGCCGGGAACGAGTCGGCCAGGCGGCGGGTGTCAACGAGCACCACGGCGCCGATGGCGCCCTGGATGAGATCGTCCCACATGAACCAGAACCGGTGCTGGCCCGGCGTGCCGAACAGGTAGAGGATCAGCCCGGCGTCAAGGGTGAGCCGCCCGAAGTCCATGGCCACGGTGGTGGTGGTCTTGTCGGGCGTGTGAGACAAGTCGTCGACGCCATCGCTGGCCGCGGTCATCACGGCCTCGGTGGTGAGCGGCGTGATCTCCGAAACGGAGCCGACAAAGGTGGTCTTGCCCACACCGAAGCCGCCCGCTACGACGATCTTCACCGAGGTCATCGCGACGTCCGCGGCCTCGGCGGCCGCGAGCTTAGAGCTTCCGAAGTCCACTGAGCACCCTTTCAAGCAGGTTCATATCCGGGCGACCTTGTTCGTGATCAATCTGGTGGACCCGGACTAGTCCATCCATCGCCATGTCGCCGATGAGGACGCGAGCAACACCCAGGGGCATCCTGAGCACCGCCGAGATCTCCGCGACGGATCTCCAGTCGCGGCAGAACCCGAGAATGGCCTGGCACTCGGGACTGAGCACGGACAGGTCACGCGCCTCGTAGTGCGAGGCCGCGACCATCGCCTCAATCTGAAGGTGGTACTTGGGTTTGGTCCGCCCGCCAGTGACCGCGTAGGGACGGACCAGCGAGCTCCCGCCACTGGCCTGAGCCGTTTCGGGAATGAAAGGATCCCGCGGAGGAGGAGCAAAGCCGGCGGAGAACTCAAGCTGAGGGTCAGGCTGATTACCTCGCCCGGCTGAGTTCACACGATCGGCTGGCTCCCATCTATCGCGGCCAAGTCCGGCCACCGCAGCCTCCTGTCACTATCGGCCACCATCGGGCCAGCCTGGGGGCGGCAGGCTCCCGCGGACTTCCGGAGTCAGGGCGCTGCCGACCCGCTCGACGAGCAGCGCCATCTCGTAGGCCACCAGGCCCATGTCGCAGTCAGCCGAGGCGAGGACCGCCAGGCTCGAGCCATCGCTGATGGCCATCACGATCAGCAGGCCGCGCTGCATCTCGACCACGGTCTGCGTGACGGCGCCACCCTCGAATACCCGGGCCGCGCCCTGGGTCAGGCTGGTGAGACCGGAGGTGACGGCCGCGAGCTGGTCGACGCGGTCGGCAGGGAAGCCCTGCGAGAACGCCATGGGAAGCCCATCCGAGGAGACGACGATCGCGTGGGCAACCGAGGCGACTCGCTCGACGAAGTTCGTGATCAGCCAGTTGAGGTCCTGCGCCGGCCGAACTAGCGGACTCACGGGCGCTCCTTCCAGTTGTGACAGGCATCCTGAGGTCCGGCGCCTGGCTGCTTGCCAGTCACCTTAGCGACCCTCATGTGACCGAACGGCGTTTCGATCTTAAGCATGACCATCCCAGACATTTCATGCCACCGGTCATCGGGAACCGTCGTCCTCTCCGGTATTCGTCTCGCTGCCGGTGGCGGCGGCACGCCCTTGTTTCACTCCCCGCTGGAAGCTGGCGAACCGGTCCCGGGTCACCGCCGCCGACCGCGCCGGCTGTGGTGCCACTGGCTCGGATGAGGCGGTTCCTGGCACGAGGTTGGCCTTTGGCACCCGCTTGGGCAGCCCGGCGGTCGTAGTCCCCGCGGATGAGGGAGCGGCGGCCGCGGCGGCGGCCTGCCAGCCCGAGTCGGCCGGTGAGCTCCAGGTGCCGGTCTGGGCGGGCGCCTCGGCTTCCGCCTCCTGCGACCAGCCGACGGAACTGCGCCCGCGCCGGAACCAGTCAGACTCGACGGCCTCGAAGATGGGCAACCGGTACTCCTGCGTCTGCTCAGCTGGCGGCACGACGACATCGTCCCCGGACAGGCCGGCGTCCCAGCCGAATCCGGATGGGCCCCCGCCCGAGCCGTTGGTGCCGCCGGCCGGGGCCGCGGCGTCGGTGTCCTGCACACCAAAACCGGTGTCCAGCGCGCTGAAGTCAGTGGCGGCCGGCGCGCTGTACACCCCGGACGCCGAGGCGGCGGGCTGGGCGGGCGGCTCGGCCGGTACGGCGGGCTCGGCGGGCGAGGGCCGGCGGAACAGGTCGCTGCTGCCGCCGGCGGGCCGGCTGAACATGTCGGTGCTGCCCCCGCGGGCGGCGGCGCCGTCGCCGGAGTCGCGGTTCTCGACGACGCGCTTGGGCAGCTGCTGGCCGTTGCCGGTAGACAGGGCGGACGGCCCGGCCGGGGCGGTCGCCGCAGGCCCGGCCTGCTCGGCGCCGGGCGGGTCGGGCCAGCCGGCGAACGGGTCGTGGTCGACCGCGGGCACCGGCCCGGTGGCGGGATCGACGGCTCGCTGCGGCGCGGTGGCGAACGGCTCGTCATCGGGCTCGTCGGAAGGCTGCGGGCTGGTGCGGAAGGCGGGCAGCGGGCCGGTGACCGCCGGCGCGGGGCGGGAGTTTCCGGGGTGGGGGCCGACACCGGGCACGCGCTGGGGGCCCAGGTGGCCGTTCTCTTGCACGTCGCCGTGCAGCGAGGCGAACCTGGGCGTGCGCGAGGCGCTGACCTCCTGGGCGGTGGCCGCGCGCTCGTCGACCTGCTGGCCGGCGGCGTTGAAGCTGGCCAGGCTGGGCAGGCTGGGACCGCCCATGAGGTCGCCGACCCCGTCGGTCATCGGCGCCGCGCTGGAACTGCCGTCCCGGCTGATGACCTCGTCGGGCAGCCAGACCAGGGCGGTGAGGCCGCCGGAGCCGGCGGGCCGGAGCCGGACCCGGATGCCGTGCCGGGCGGCCAGCCGGGCGACCACGAACAGGCCCATGCGGCGGGAGACGGCCACGTCCACGACCGGCGGGTTGTCCAGCCGCCAGTTGGCGTGGGCCATCTCCTCGGCGCCCATGCCCACGCCCTGGTCGGTGATGTCGAGCAGCACTCCCCCGCTGCTGAGCAGGTGTCCGGAGACGGTCACCGGGGTCTCGGCCGAGGAGAACGAGGTAGCGTTCTCCGCCAGCTCGGCCAGCAGGTGGACGGTGTCGTTGACGGCGTGACCGCGGACCGAGATGCCGGGCTGCACGTTGAGGCTGACCCGCTCGTACTGCTCGATCTCGGAGACGGCGGCGCGGAGCACGTCGACCAGGGCGACGGGCTGGTTCCACCGCCGGGACGAGTCGTGGCCGGCGAGAACCAGCAGGTTCTCCGAGTTACGGCGCATGCGGGTGGCCAGGTGGTCCATCCGGAACAGGCTGCCCAGGCGCTCCTCGTCCTGCTCGCCCTGCTCCAGGTCGTCAATCAGGCGGATCTGGCGCTCGACCAGCGACTGGCTGCGGCGGGACAGGTTGACGAACATCGCGTTGACGTTCCCGCGCAGCTGGGCCTCGTTGGAGGCCAGCCGCAGGGCCTCGCGGTGGACCTGGTCGAAGGCCCGCGCGACTTCACCGATCTCGTCGGTGCTGTCGACATCGATGGGCTCGACGTCCAGCGACACGGACGCGCCGTCGGTCTCGTTCATCTGGCGGACCGCGTCGGGCAGCCGGAGCCCCGCGACCTCGAGCGCGCCGGCCCGCAGGCGGCGCAGCGGGCGGACCATGGACCGGCCGACGATCGTGGTGAAGATCAGCGCCAGCAGCAGGGCGATGACCACGGCGGCACCGACGATCAGGGCCGTCCTGATGGCCGAGTTGCGCAGCACGTCGGCCCGCGAAGCGGCCGTGGCGGCCAGCGACGTGGTCACCGCGCCCATCTTCTTGTCGACGGTGTTCGACATGGCCCCGTACCAGTCGGACGGGGTGGTCGCGTCGCCGTGCAGGGAGCCCCCGAGCGCGATGGCCTGGGCCTCCTCGGCACTGGCGTCGGGGTCGGCGGCGTTGGCGGCGGCGGTCCACTGCCGGAGCTCGCCGACGCTGGCGGACGCGGTGAACGTGCTGAGGTTGCTCTGCTGCGCCGACTGGGCGTTCTGCAGCGCGGCTAGCTGCCCGGGGCCGAACCGGCCCGCCCACAGCGCCCCGAACAGGATCGCGCGCTGCTCCGACGCGCTCTCCTGCATGGCGGACACCAGGCTGAGGGCACGGACGGTCTGGGCCAGCTGCGGGTCGCTGGCGGACTGGGAGATCTG
>JBOHCO010000474.1:0-16168 GCA_050698895.1 Streptosporangiaceae bacterium | reverse complement strand
GCCCTGGCCCCCGCCGTCACCAGCGCGGCCGCGCGGTCCGGCGTGCGGTCCCAGACGTGCACCTCGTGGCCGGCGGCCAGCAGCCGCCCGGCCATCGGCGCGCCCATGCGTCCCAGTCCCAGGCTCGCGATCGTGCTCATGACCGTCACGCTAAGGCGTCAGGACCTATGCGACTAACAAATAATGTGCATGGCAGGCATGCACTACTAGCATGATCTGGTGCAGACGGAATCGCTGGAGGCCTTCCTGGCCGTGGCTCGCTACGGCTCCGTTACCGCGGCCGCCCGGGCCCTGGGGTTCACCCAGTCGGCGGTGTCCCGGCAGGTGGCGACGCTGGAGGCGCAGACCGGCGCCCGGCTGTTCGACCGGCTGGCCCGCGGCGTCGCGCTCACCGACGAGGGGCGCTGCCTGGTCCCGCACGCCGAGGCCGTGGTCGGCCGCCTGGCCACCGCCCGCCGCGACCTGGACGCGCTGCGCGGCCTGGGCGCCGGGCGGCTGCGGGTCGGGGCGTTCCCCACCGCCCTGGCCGCTCTGGTGCCCCGGGCCCTGGCCGCCTTCCGCCTGGCCCACCCCGGCGTCGCCCTGGCCCTGGCCGAGGGCCGGACGCCCGCGCTGCTCGAGCACCTGCGGGCCGGCGACGCCGACGTGGCCGTGGTCAGCGCCCCGGCCAGCCAGCCGCTCGACGCGGCCCGGTTCGACCTGCACCACCTGCTTGATGAGCACCTGCTGGTGGCGGTGGGCGCTGGCCACCCGCTGGCCGCCCGCCGCACCGCCCGGCTGGCCGACTTCGCCGCCGACGCGTTCATCGTGGGCTCGGCCACCGCCGAGGACACCCTGATGCGGGTCAGCCTGCCGCCCGGCTTCCGGCCGCGGGTGGACATCGTCACCGCCGACTGGACGGCCAAGCTCGGCTGCGTCGCGGCGGGCCTGGGCGTGGCGCTCATCCCGGCGCTGGCGGCCCGGGCGGCGCCGCCCGACATCGCGCTGCTGCGGCTGCACACCGACGACGCGCCGGTGCGGCAGGTCTTCGCGGCCACCGCCGCGGGGCGCCGCCCGCCCGCCGCCGTCACCCGGCTGCTCGGCTGCCTGGACGAGGCCAGCCGCGAGATGGACGGGCGCTAGGCCGAGCGGCGGTCGTCGGCGGGCTGGTTGGCGCTGTCGACCAGGGCGGCGTTCAGCCGGCTCAGGGACTCGCCCAGGCCGGCCTGTCCGTCCTCGTCCCAGTCCCTGACCAGCAGCCGGATCTGCTCGCGGCGGTCGCGCTCCACCTCGCGCATGACCCGCTCGCCCGCCGTGGTGAGCATGATGGTGCACGACCGGCCGTCGGCCGGGTTGGCGCAGCGCTCCGCGTAGCCCTGGCGTTCCAGGGCGGTGATCTGGCGGGTGACGGTGGAGGCGTCGAGGCCGAGCGCGCGGGCCAGGCCGTTGGCGCTGACCGGGCCCAGGGCGTCCAGGGTGCGCAGAACCAGGTAGCCCGCGCGATCGACGCGCACGTACAGTGAGCAGCGGCGGCCGAAGGTCTCCAGGTGCCGGACGAGTTTCAGCAGCTCGAGCTCGACGTCCCCGATGAAATCCCGTCCGGGTGACTCATCGTTCATGTCGCTGTTTCCCTCATCCGCCGGTCTGCATGTATAGTACAACTAAATTAAGCGGCACGGACCCAGGGAAAGCGGCTGGCTCACGGCATCTCCCGCGGCTCGTGCGGCTGTGCCGAGGCGAGGTTCGATGGTCTTTGTGCTGGCCCTGGGCGCAGCGCTGGCCAACGCCCTGACGAGCATCTTCCAGCGCATGGGGGTCGAGAAGGCGCCGCAGAGCGCCACGCTGCGACTGAGCCTGATCGTGCATGCCCTGCACAAGAGGATCTGGCTGCTCGGATTCGCCCTGATGATCGTATCGTTCCTGCTCCAGGCCACCGCCCTGCACCTGGGGCGGCTGTCCCAGGTCCAGCCGGTGCTGACCACCGAGCTGGTGTTCCTGGTCGCGGTGCTGGCCACCTGGTTCGGGTTCTCTGTCGGCCGCCGCGAGTGGCTGGGCTCACTGGCGGTGACCGCCGGGCTGGCGGGCTTCCTGTTCTTCGCGCACCCCGAGTACGGCATGCAGACGCCGCCGCTGTGGGAGTGGCTCATCGCGGGCGGCGCGTGCACGGTGGCCATCGGGGTGGCGATCGCGCTGGCGCTGCGCGGGCCGGCCTGGTGGCGGGCGGCGATGTTCGGGACGGCCGCCGCGATCAGCTTCGCGTTCACCTCGGCCTGCACCAAGGCGGTCGCCGACTTCGCGGCCCACGACGTGGCCTCGCTGTACCGGCACTGGCAGACCTACGCGCTGGCGGCCTTCGGGGCGCTGGCGGTGTTCCTGGCCCAGAACGCCTACCACGCGGGCCCGATCGTGGCCTCTCAGTCCTCGATCGTGCTGGTCGACCCGCTGGCCAGCATCCTGATCGGGGTCGGGATCTTCGGCGACAGCCTGCGGACCAGCGGGCCCTGGGGCCCGCTGGAGGCGTTCTCGCTGCTGGTGATGTTCGCCGGGGCCTACTGGCTGGCCCACTCCCCCCTGGTCAGCGGGATCTACGGGGACGACAAGAGCCGCGCGCCGCTGTCCCGGCGCTCGGCGCGCTCGGCCCGCATGGCCGACGCGACCTGCCCCACCACCCCGTCCTGACCGCGCCGGTCAGGGCCGCGCGGCAGGCCGGCCCGCTTGGATTGGCCGTAGGCCGCGGTCATCCGGTACCGGCGCTCGCTGTGCAGGTCGTCGAAGTCAATCCGCGCCCGGGCGGCCAGCCCGGTGGACATGGTCCCTCGGCGCGATCATGATCGCCACGCTGGGCCGGTGGAACCGCGGCGAGGACAGCACCGCGCCCGCGTTCCAGCAGGCTCTCACCGACCAGATCGTCGGCGGCGTAGGGCGCGAGCGGGCGTAGCCTGGAGGGCCGCGCTGCGCGGCCAGGGCCGGGCTGAGATGCGGGGCGCCGGACTGACCGTCGGGCGGTAGCCGGCGGCGCCCCGCGCCGCTCAGATGACCGCGGTCAGACGACCATGGTGATGAGGTCGGTGGCGATCTCCCCGGGGTCGGTCACCGAGTCGAACGACACCACCTTGACGTGGGACTTGCCGAACTTGTCCTGCGACTGGTTCTTCTGCGCCGCGTTCTGGTACGCCTGCAGGGTCGCGTCGTGCTTGGGCCCGTGACCCACGATCGCGACCACGAACACCCGCTTGGCGGTGGCCTTCTCCAGCACGCCCCCGAACTCCTGCCAGTCGTCGGCCTCGCCGTCGGTGATGATGACGGTCTCCATGACCGGCTGCTCGTCGGGGTCGTGGTCGCCGAACTCCTCGTCGTAGTCGGCCAGCGCCGCCTTCCAGGCCGGCATGATGTAGGTCCGGCCGCCCCACTGGATGGCGTTGAGGCGCCGCTCCAGGTTCGAGGAGTTGAGGTCGCCGATCTCCACGTGAGCGTTGGCGAACCCGTGGGTCATCAGCCCGCCGCGCTCGTCGCTGCCGCCCGCCTGCTCGGCCGCGGCCTCGGTGTCCTCGTCCTCCAGCGCCCGGACCAGGCCGGCCAGCGCGCCGATGACGATGGCCCGCCGGCTGCCCTGGTCGGGCCAGTCGGGCAGGTTCTGCTCGTCGGTGGCGCTCCAGTCCATGGAGGTCGACAGGTCGAGCAGGAGCACCGGCTCCTTCTTGCGGTTGGCCGACACGGCCGGGCCGATCTCGCTGCGCGGGGTCCGGTTCGGGCCGCCGGTCTCCTGCCGCTCAGCCGGCGCCGGCGCCGGCGTCACGTCCATCTCTGGCCGTCCGGCCGGCGCGCTGCTGCCGCCGACCTCGGGTGGGAACTCAGTCATAACGCTTCCCCTCGTCAAGCCGGCAGATGCACCTTCGTCCCCCGGCGCCGCCCTGGAAAATACCTACCAGACCCTATCAACCAGCCGGGCTGCCACGGCAGCGACGATTCATCACCCGGGACGAGTCCTGCCGCCAGCCTGACCGGCCGGGCGGCGCTGTATGGTCAGGGTAATTCCCCGGGCCCCGCACGCGCGGGATCAGGCCCCCGACCAGCGGGACGGGCTCATGAACGTGCACGACTTCAGCGTCAGGACGTTCGACGGCGGCACCAGCGACCTGCGGGACTACGCGGGCCAGTGGCTCCTGGTCGTCAACGTGGCCAGCCAGTGCGGGCTGACCCCGCAGTACGAGGGCCTGGAGGCGCTCAGCCGCGAGGCCGGGAAGCGCGGCCTGCAGGTGCTCGGCTTCCCGTGCAACCAGTTCGGCCAGCAGGAGCCGGGCAGCGATGCCGAGATCCAGGAGTTCTGCTCGGCCAGCTACGACGTCACCTTCCCGGTGCTGGCCAAGATCGAGGTGAACGGCGACGGCGCCGACCCGCTGTACGCCTACCTGCGCGAGCAGGCACCCGGTGACTTCGGCCCGGCCTACGGCTTCCTGTATGAGCACGTCCAGAAGACCCGGCCCGAGGCGCTGGACACCGACGAGATCAAGTGGAACTTCACCAAGTTCCTCATCGACCCCGACGGCAGCGTGGTGCGCCGCTACGAGCCCAGCGTCACGCCCGAGCAGATCCAGGCGGACGTCGACGGGCTGCTTACGCCCTGATCCCAGGCCGCGCGGTCATGGCTGGCGCAGCCGGGCCGCCAGCAGGCTCACGTCGCCGGCGCCGAAGCCGTGCCCGGCCAGCCAGGCGGTGACCCCGCCGTGCCGGGCGTCCACCTGGTCCAGGAATGCCGCCATGGTCTCCGGCCGCGGCCGGTGCGACCCAGCGTCCTTGCTGTTGATGTCGTCGGCGTAGGTCGGCGACCGGCGCAGCCGGTCCACGATCTGCTCGGTGCGCTCCCCCGTCGCCGCGTAGTCGGCCACGACCGTCCCGGCGGGCACCCCGACCGCGGTCAGCGCGACGGCCACCACCACGCCGGTGCGGTCCTTGCCCGCCGCGCAGTGCACCAGCGCCGCGCCGGCCGAGGTGGCGATGCTGCGCAGCGCGGCCACGACCTGATCGGGCCGGTCCTCCAGGTAGCCCAGGTAGTGCCCGGCCACCGGATCGCTGGGGTACCGGGACCGGTCCTGGTCGGCGCGGGTCAGCAGTACGTCGGCCACCGCGTCCGTGGCCGCGCCCAGCTCGGGCAGCACCGGGTGGTGCGCGTGCCGCACGCCCGCGACGGCGTCCAGCGGGGCGGGGCCCTCGGAGGTGAGCTCGGCGGTGCTGCGCAGGTCCACGATCGTGGTCACGCCGATGTCGTGCACCAGCCGGGCGATGTCGGACGGCGTCAGCTCCTGGAGGTTGTCGGCGCGCAGCAGCCGGCCGGCGACCGTCCGGGCGCCGTTGCCGGCGGGCAGGCCGCCCAGGTCGCGCACGTTGACAGCACCCTCGAGGTCGATCCACGGCATGCCAGCATTTTCGCAGCCGCCGTCATCGGCTGAGCAGGGCCGGCCCGCGAAGCGACGATGAACACCTGTCACCAGCGTGCCTCCCGTGATGTCAGGTGGCGCCCTGGCGGGCGAGCGCCACGCCCTGGTCAGCCGCCGGCGGGCCGGCCCGGGGCCGGCAGACGCGCACCGTCATGTAGCCCAGGAACACCAGCCCGGCGATCATGAAACAGTTGGCCACGGGCGTGAGCAGGCCGTGCACGCCGAACTCACCGGTGCCGCCCGCGCCCGGGTGCGGAGTCCACCACATGGGCGCCAGGACGAACAGCGCGTATGCCGCGGCCGCGCCGATCCGCGCCCCCGGCCCGCCGCGCAGCAGCACGATCAGCGCGGGCAGGACCCACACCCAGTGGTGGGTCCAGGAGATCGGCGAGACCAGCAGGCCGGTGCCGCCGGTCACCGCGGCGGCGGCCAGCCAGTCCCCGCGCCGGGCCAGCGTGGCGGCCACGGCCAGGCCGGCGACGCCCAGGGCCAGCGGGATGACCTGGAACCAGCCGCCGACGTGCGACGTGCCGCCCATGATCCGCACGAACGCCGAGTACACCGACTGGTTGCTGATGTAGGGCACGTTGACGCGCCGGGTGTCGTAGAACAGCCTGCTCCAGTACAGCCGCGAGGCGGCGGGGTCGACCAGGAACCCGATGAGGATGCAGGCGCCGAGGGTGACCACGGCGGTGACCGAGTCCCTGATCCGCCGGGTGAACAGGAACAGCGCGATGAAGATGGCGGGAGTCAGCTTGATCGCGGTGGCCAGGCCGATGCCGATGCCGGCCGGGCGGCCGCGGGCGGCCCGCCCGATGTCGGCCAGCACCAGCGCCATCAGGAACACGTTGACCTGGCCCAGGAACAGGGTGTGGTACATGGGCTCGAGGGTCACGCCGGCCGCGGTCACCGCGGCGACCTCGGTGCGCGAGGGACGGTACCCGGCCAGCCGGAGGCAGATCACGGCGGCCCAGGCGATCGCGGCGATGGTGCCCAGGCCCCAGGCCAGCTGGACGAGCACCTGCGGGACCGCGTCCAGCGGGGTGAACAGCGAGGCCGAGAACGGCGGG
The DNA here is from genome assembly GCA_050698895.1 of Streptosporangiaceae bacterium. Classification (GTDB taxonomy): domain Bacteria; phylum Actinomycetota; class Actinomycetes; order Streptosporangiales; family Streptosporangiaceae; genus DASUBV01. The sequence goes on along the minus strand of JBOHCO010000474.1, from coordinate 9,684 downwards.
TAGGTGAACCAGTTGTGGTCGGCCATGACCTGGTAGAGCCGCAGCCCGTGGGTCACGGACCGGCCGCCCCACAGGTAGATGTTCAGGTCGAACGGCCGGTACACCACCGAGAACACGGCCACGGTGATGATCTCGGCGGCGAGCACCGCCCACACCGCCCGGCGGGCCCGCGGCCGCTCCAGCCAGGTCCAGCCGAAGACCGGCCCGGCGTCGCCGCGGCCCGCCCCGGCCGGGCGGCCGGGCTCCTGCTCGCCTGCCTCCGGCTCGCTCCGGGCCTCGCCACCGCGAATCACGCGACTGGTCATGCGGGAACACCGAGGGGCATGAGAAAGCTCGCTCTCCAGGGCTGTCGTCGGGCGGGCGGACAGGTCCCAGCCTGGCACGGTCGCGCAGAGCTGAGCATCGGGATAAACCCCGGCCGCCCCTGATGACTGGCCGGCCAGATCAGGGACCGGCCCGGAGTCACCCAGGGCGGGCGGGATCATGGACCCATGACCGACTTCCTGGCCGCGTACGTCACCCCGGCCGGCGCGGGCCTGACCGGCGATCCGGACCGGTCCTGGCCGGCGGGCGAGCCGGCGCGGCTGCTGCTGATCGCCGTCCCCGCGGGCATCGAGGCCTACTTCGCCGAGATCAATGCGGCGGCCACCGACGCGGAGCGCGACCAGGCCGGCGAGCGCTACGGGATCCGGGTCGTCTCCGGGTAGCTGGGCGCCGGGCGGATCGGCGCGGTGGCCCGGACGAGGAACAGCGCCGCCACCAGCAGCACGCCCGCGCAGGCCAGCGCGTGCAGCACGCCGGCGTGGTCGGCGATGAGCCCGATGATCGGCGGGCCGGCCAGGAAGGCGCCGTAGCCCAGTGACGAGGCTGCGCTGACCCGGCCCGCGGCCCGGGCCGGGTCGTCGGCGGCGGCGCTCAGGCCGACCGGGAACCCGAGCGCCGTGCCCAGCCCCATCAGCACCGCGCCGAGGAAGGCGGCCGGCAGGTAGCCGGCCAGGCCGAGCAGCAGCAGCCCGGCCAGGGCCACGGCGGCGGCCGACCGCAGCACCCGGACCCGGCCGTAGCGGTCGATAAGCCGGGGCCCGAACCAGCGGCCCGCCGTCATCGCGGCCAGGAACGCGGCGAACACGGCCGTGCCCACCGCGGCCGGGGCGTGATAGCCCTGGATCACGCCCAGGCTGAGCCAGTCGTTGCCGACCCCCTCGATGACCGAGACGCAGAGCACGAACAGCCCGATCATCAGGGTGCGCCGCTCGGTCCAGGCCGCGAGCACGCCCCGCCGCGGGCTCTCGCCAGCGAGCTCAGCAGGCTCGGCAGGCGCGCGGGCACCGGGCCCGGGGCGGGCCGGGCGGGCGGTCCTGGCGGTGTGCGGCAGGTAGCTGCGCGTGGCCACCGGCACCGCGATGGCCATGGCCACCGCCACCGCGAGCAGGTCCGCGGTGACCGGCACGTGCAGGGCCACCATCACCGTGCCCGCCGCGGCCCCGGCCACCGTGCCGATGCTCCAGCCCGCGTGCATCCGGGGCAGCACCGACCGCCCGATGGCCTGCTCGACCGTGGCGCCCTGGACGTTCATGGCCACGTCCCAGGCCCCGCTGCCGAACCCGAACAAGAACAGGCCGGCGGCCACCGGCGGGATGCCTCGGGTGTAGCCCACCGCGACCGTGGCCAGGCCGACGGCGGCGATGAGCGCGGTGACGGTGACGGTGCGCGCCTCGCCGATCCGGACGATGACCACCCCGGACAGCGGGATGGACACCGCCGAGCCGATGGCGATGCACAGCAGGATCAGGCCCAGCACGCCGGGGGTCACGTCCAGCCGGGTCCGCACCTGCGGGATCCGGGCCGCCCAGCTCGCGAACGCGAACCCGGAGGCCAGGAAGGTCACCCCGACGGCGTTGCGGGCCCGGCGGACCTGCGCGGAATGCGGCATGGCGGCGAGCTGATCCGTCCTGGCCGCGCTCACCTGCCCCGATCCCCTGGCCCCGTCCGCATATACGCGAAGTGTGCCATGCGGGCCGGGCCGCCCGCGAGGCGGCGCTAGCGGGCCGCTACCACGGCACCGGGCCCTCGTCGCCGGCGAAGGTGCCGGAAGGGCCGCCGGCGCCGAGCGTGGCCAACGCCACGGCGGCGGCCGCGCCCTGCGCCGGGGTGCGGTAGCCCTGGTGGCCGTTGAGGTCGGTGGCGCAGTAGCCGGGGTCGGCGGCGTTGACCGTGATCGGGGTGCCGCGCAGCTCCTTGGCGTACTCCAGCGTGATGGAGTTCAGCGCGGCCTTCGAGGAGTTGTAGGCCAGCAGGTTCAGCCCGGCGTAGGGCGAGCCGGAGTCGGCGGCCAGCGCGAGCGAGCCCATGGAGCTGGACTGGTTCACGATGCGGCCGGCCGGGGCCCGGCGCAGCAGCGGCAGGAACGCGTTGGTCACCGTGACGACGCCGAACACGTTGGTGGCGTAGGTCGCCTCCAGCCGGGCCAGCGGGTAGTCGCTGGGCGCGACGCGCGGGTGCTCGAGCGAGATGCCGGCGTTGTTGACCAGGATGTCGAGCCGCCCGTAGCGGTCGCCGACGGCGGCGGCCGCGGCGGTCACCGAGCCGGGGTCGGTCACGTCCAGGGCCAGCGGCCGGGCGTCGATGCCGCCGGCCGCCAGCCGGGCGGCGGCCGCCTCGGCCAGGGCCAGGTCGCGGCAGCCGAGCAGCACGGTGATGCCCAGCTCGCCGAGCTGGCGGGCGATCTCGTAGCCGATGCCCTTGTTCGCCCCGGTGATGAGGGCCACCCGCGCCTGCGTGGAGTCGGCCATGGCGTCAGCTCCTTTATTAGTGGTGCACCACCACTATATCGCGCCGCTGGCGTACGGGATGAAGCTGCTCTGCGCCGGCAGGGCGTCCACGGGCTTGCCGATGGCCGGGAAGGCGCGCTGCGGGCAGGAGTCCCGGTCGCAGACCTTGCAGCCGGGCCCGATCGGCACCAGCGCCGACGGGCTGGCCAGGTCCAGGCCGTGCGAGTACACCAGCCGGCGGGCGTGCCGCAGGTCGCAGCCCAGCCCGATGGCGAACGTCTTGCCCAGCGCGCCGTAGCCGCCGTAGCGGCGGGACACGGTCCTGGCGATCCACAGGTAGCTGCGGCCGTCGGGCATCTGGGCCAGCTGGGTCTGGATCTCGCCGGGATGCGCGAACGCCTCGTAGACGTTCCACAGCGGGCACGAGCCGCCGACCCGGGAGAAGTGGAAGCTGGTGGCGGACTGGCGCTTGGAGATGTTGCCGGCCCGGTCGACGCGCACGAAGATGAACGGGACGCCGCGCGCGCCGGGCCGCTGGAGCGTGCTGAGCCGGTGCGCGACGGTCTCGTAGCCGACGTGGAAGCGGCGCTGGAGCAGCATGATGTCGTAGCCCAGCTCCTCCGCGGCGTCCAGGAACGGCCGGTAGGGCAGGATCATGGCGCCCGCGAAGTAGCTGGCCAGCCCGATGCGGGTGAGCAGGCGGGTCTCGTCGCTGGACACCCGCGCGTCGGTGACGATGTCGTCGATCGGCCCGGTCATCTCCACCGAGGCCAGGTGGGTGGCCATCTGGAAGGCGCGCTGGCCGGGGTTGAGCAGCGGCGACAGCGACAGCACGCGGGCGCGGGCGTCATAGCGCCGCTTGACGTCCCCCTGGCCGGCGGGCAGGTCGGTCACCCGGATGCCGTGCCGGCGGGCCATCCGCTCGGTGATCCCCGGGCCCGCGTTCCCGATCTCCAGGCCGGCCTCGGCGGCGATCTGCTCGGCGGCCAGGTCCAGGGCCGGGAAGTAGTTGCGCCGGGCGTAGAACAGCTCCTGGACCTCCTCGTAGGCCAGCGGGGGCGGGACGTCGAAGGACCCGGCGGCGCTGGCGTCGATGCGGGTCATGATCGTCTCGTTGACGTCGCGGCCGTGCCGGTAGCGGCGGTGCAGCTCCATGACGTAGCGGCCGACGGCGGGCATGGCCACGGCCAGCTCGCGGATCTCGGCCATGGAGATGGGGTCGCCCACCGACGGGTCGGTGAGCGCGTCGCGGAGCTGGGCCACCAGCCGGTCGGCGTCCTCGGCCGAGAACTGCTGGAGATCGGCGTCGAAGACGCTGGCCAGCCGGAGCAGCACGGTGGCGGTCATCGGGCGCTGGCTGGACTCCAGCTGGTTCACGTAGCTGGGCGAGATGCCCAGCGCGCCGGCCAGGGCGGCCTGGGTCAGGCCGCGCTCCTCGCGGAACCGCCGGAGGCGGACGCCCACGCGCGCCTTGGCGGCCGCCATCAGCCGCCGTCCCGTCGCCGAGGCTTTTCACAAACTTTGCAGAATAGCCGTTCAGGCACCACAAACCTCCACACATCCAGGCCCTACCAGTCGGCTGGCTTTCCGTGCATCTTGTTAAGATACGTAACCTCGCGTGCCTAGCCGCGCACTTGCGCCGCCGCCGGGCACTTACGGCGCCCGCAGGGGGCACCGGAAAACGACCGCGAGCGGCTTGCGGGTTCGCGAGCGCAGGCAGCCGGAAGGAGAACATGTGGGCGACGGCATTCCAGGGCTTGACCAGGCCCCGACCGCACACCGCGGCCTCATCAGCTGGGTCGGCGAGATCGCCGCGCTGGCCCGGCCGACCCGGGTTCACTGGTGCGACGGCTCCCAGGAGGAATGGGAGGAACTCACCGGCCTGCTGGTAAAGCAGGGCACGCTTACGCCGCTCAACCCCGACCTGCGCCCGGGCAGCTACGCGGCGCGCTCCGACCCGTCGGACGTCGCCCGCGTCGAGGGCCGCACGTTCATCTGCTCGGAGCAGGAAGAAGACGCCGGGCCGACGAACAACTGGACTGACCCCGCGGAGATGCGGGCCACCGTCGCCGGGTTGTTCGACGGCTGCATGGCCGGCCGGACCATGTACGTGGTGCCGTTCTGCATGGGCCCGCTCGGCGGGAACATCTCGCAGCTCGGCGTGGAGATCAGCGACTCCCCGTACGTGGCCGCCTCGATGCGGATCATGACCCGGATGGGCGCTCCGGTGCTGGAGCGGCTGGGCGCCGACGGGTTCTTCGTCCGGGCCGTGCACTCGGTCGGCGCGCCGCTGGCCGCCGACGAGGCGGACGTGCCGTGGCCGTGCAACGAGACCAAGTACATCTCGCACTTCCCGGAGACCAGGGAGATCTGGTCCTACGGCTCGGGCTACGGCGGCAACGCGCTGCTGGGCAAGAAGTGCTACGCGCTGCGGATCGCCTCGGCCATGGCCCGTGACCAGGGCTGGCTGGCCGAGCACATGCTGATCATCAAGGTCACGCCCCCGGCGGGCCAGCCGCGCTACGTGGCGGCGGCGTTCCCGTCCGGCTGCGGCAAGACCAACCTGGCCATGCTGGAGCCGACGCTGCCGGGCTGGCGGGTCGAGACCATCGGCGACGACATCGCCTGGATGCGGTTCGGCGACGACGGCCGGCTGCACGCGATCAACCCCGAGTTCGGGTTCTTCGGCATCGCGCCGGGCACCAGCGACAAGACCAACGCCAACGCGATCCGGACGCTGACCAGGGACACCATCTTCACCAACGTGGCCACCACCGACGACGGCGACGTGTGGTGGGAGGGGCTGACCGAGGAGCCCCCGGCGCACCTGACTGACTGGCTGGGCAACGACTGGACGCCCGCGTCGGGCACCAAGGCCGCGCACCCCAACGCGCGGTTCACGGTGGCCGCGGGCCAGTGCCCGTCGATCGCCCCGGAGTGGCAGGACCCGGCCGGGGTGCCGGTCTCGGCCATCCTGTTCGGCGGCCGCCGGGCCACCGCGGTGCCGCTGGTGACCGAGGCCTACTCATGGGCGCACGGCGTGTTCATGGGCGCGACGATCACGTCCCAGACCACCGCCGCGGCGACCGGCCAGGTCGGCCAGCTTCGCCACGACCCGTTCGCGATGCTGCCCTTCTGCGGCTACAACATGGGCGATTACTTCGGCCACTGGCTCGAGGTCGGCGACATGACCGACGCCGCGAAGCTGCCCCGCATCTACGCGGTGAACTGGTTCCGCAAGAACGACGACGGCAAGTTCGCCTGGCCCGGCTACGGCGAGAACAGCCGGGTGCTCAAGTGGATCGTGCAGCGGCTGGACGCCGAGGCCGAGGCCGTGGCCACCCCGATCGGCCACCTGCCCGCCGCGGCCGACCTGGACACCGAGGGCCTGGCGCTGCGCGACGGCGACCTGGACCTGCTGCTGTCGGTCGACAGCGAGACCTGGCTGCAGGAGGCCGAGCACACCCGCGAGTACTTCGGCATCTTCGGCAGCCACCTGCCGGACCGGCTCTGGGCGGAGCACGAGTCGCTGCTGGGGCGGCTGAAGTCAGCCGACTGACGCCTGTTAATCGATATCCAGGGCAGTAACGAGTGCCGCGGGCCAGCCGGCTCGCGGCACTCGTTCATTCCCGGTTTCCCGCCGCGTGGCTATCCCGACACACAGGCATAAAGGGGACCGTATCTAACGCTGACGTTAGGGTCCGGTAGGATCGCCCTGGGCGGATCGCGCCCGGATCTCGCGTCAACGATGGGGAGAGCGTTCATGCCGACGGGCGGACAGCCGACCGAAGAGCCGCAGATAGTGTCTTCGGCGAGCCGCAAGAGTGACCGGTACAAGTGGATCGCGCTGTCGAACACCACGCTCGGCATCCTGATGGTCACGATCAACCAGTCGATCCTGCTGATCTCGCTGCCAGCGCTGTTCCGGGGCATCAAGCTGAACCCGCTGCAGTCCTCCAACACCTCTTACTTCCTGTGGGTCTTCCTCGGGTTCATCCTCGTCACCGCCGTGCTGGTGGTCAGCCTGGGCCGGGTCGGCGACATCTACGGCCGGGTCAAGATGTACAACCTGGGCTTCGCCGTCTTCACCCTGTTCTCGATCCTGCTGTCGGTGACCTTTCTCACCGGCGTGCCCGGCGTGCTGTGGATCATCATCATGCGGATCCTGCAGGGGGTCGGCGGCGCGTTCCTGTTCGCCAACTCCAGCGCCATCCTGACCGACGCCTTCCCGCCCAGCGAACGCGGCAAGGCGATGGGCATCAACGGCGTCGCCGCGATCAGCGGCGCCTTCATCGGCCTGCTGCTGGGCGGCGTGCTGGCACCCATCGAGTGGCGCCTGGTGTTCCTGGTCTCGGTCCCGTTCGGCCTGTTCGGCACGGTGTGGGCGTACCTCATGCTCAAGGACAGCGGCATCCGCATCCCGGCCAAGATCGACTGGCTGGGCAACACGCTGTTCGCCGTCGGCCTGATCGCCGTGCTGACCGGCATCGTCTACTCGCTGCTGCCCTACGGCGGTCACCCGACCGGCTGGACCAACCCGTGGGTGCTGGCCGGGATCGTCGGCGGGATCGCCGTGCTGGTGCTGTTCTCCTGGGTCGAGACCAAGGTGCCCCAGCCGATGTTCCGGCTGAACCTGTTCCGGATCCGGGCTTTCACGGCCGGCAACATCTCGGCCCTGCTGGCCGCGCTGGGCCGCGGCGGCATCCAGCTCATGCTGATCATCTGGCTGCAGGGCATCTGGCTGCCCCAGCACGGCTACAGCTTCAGCCAGACCCCGCTGTGGGCCGGCATCGCGATGGTCCCGCTGACCATCGGGTTCCTGATCACCGGCCCGCTGGCCGGGGTGATGTCGGACCGCTACGGGGCCCGGGTGCTGGCCACCGTCGGCCTGGCCGTGTCCGGGGCCAGCTTCCTGCTGCTCGAGCTGCTGCCGATCAACTTCAGCTACCTCTGGTTCGGCCTGCTGATCTTCATCTTCTCCGTCGGCATGGGGCTGTTCTTCGCGCCGAACCTGGCCGCGGTCATGAACAGCCTGCCGGCCGACCAGCGCGGCGCCGGCGCCGGGATGCTGAACACGTTCCAGAACTCGGCCACCGTGCTGTCGATGGGCCTGTTCTTCACCATCGTCACCCTGGGCCTGGCCGCGCGGCTGCCCACCCACCTGTACAAGGGCCTGATCGCCGCCGGGGTCTCGCCCGCGGCCGCGCACCAGGTGGCCAGCGAGCCGCCGATCGGCAGCCTGTTCTCGGCCTTCCTCGGCTACAACCCGATCAAGGAGCTGCTCGGCCCGACCGGTGCGCTGGCCAAGATGCCGGCGGACCAGGTCGCCCACATCACCGGCCGGTCGTTCTTCCCGAGGCTGATCGAGCAGCCGTTCGCGGGCGGCCTGCACCTGGCGTTCACGTTCGCGGCTATCGCCACGGGCATCGCGATCCTGGCCTCCGCGTTCCGCGGCCGGCCGGCCCCGCACGTCCCCGAGCCGCTGGCGCAGGAGCTGGCTGAGGGCGCCGCGGAGAGCGCCGAGCTGGTCGGCCTGGACGAGGAGGTCGTCACCGGGCAGGTGCCGGCGAATGGCACACTGGCTACTACCGAGCACCTCGGCGCTGACGGCGAGGTCGGCACCGCACGCGGGAGAGACCTGAGCTGATGAGCAGCAAGGCCGGGACGAGGCTGGTCGCGGACCGGCGGCCGTCCTCCGGCGCGCCGGGCGGGCCGGCCCTGGCCGACGACCCCGGCGAGCTGATCGGCATCGGCGCCGCGGCCGCCAGGGCGGGTGTGTCCGAGCGCGCGCTGCGCTACTACCAGCAGCTGGGCCTGCTGGTGCCGGCCCGCACCACGCCGGGCGGGCTGCGCCGCTACTCGGCGGCCAACCTGGCCCGGGTGGGGCGCATCCGCGAGCTCCAGACCCTGCTCGGCCTGAACCTCGACGAGATCGCCCTGGTGCTGCGCAACGAGGACCGGATCGCCCAGATCCGGCTCGAGTGGCACGACGAGCGGACCAGCGAGCGGGCGCGCCGGGCGCTGAGCCGCGAGTCCCTGGCCCTGCAGGAGAACCTGCGGGCCACGGTGGAGGCCAAGCGGGTCGCCCTGGACAGCTTCCTGGCCGACCTGGACACCCGCATCGCCAAGGTGCGGGCCGTGCTGGCCAGCCCCGGCGGCTAGCGGTCCCGGGACAGCGTCCCCCTGGGGTAGCGGCACCGGGGCAGCGAGCCCGAACGCCCTCGGCGAAACGGGCTCGGCTCCCGGCGGTGAGCGGCCTAGCGTGGCGACATGGCCTCTGGCGACATGACCTATGCAGGTGCCGAGTACTGGGACCGGTTCTACCAGCAGCGGCGGGAGTCCGGCCGTGATCTCGACTGGGAGGGCCTGTGGACCGGGCCGTTCCTGGCCCCGCTGCGGGAGGCGGGCGCGCGCACCGTCCTGGAGCTGGGCTGCGGAACCGGCAACGACGCGGCGCGGCTGGCCGGCGAGGGCTACTCGGTCACGGCGATCGACCTGTCCGCCGAGGCGGTTGAGCAGGCGCGAGCCCGGTTCGGCTCGATAGTCAGGTTCGCGGTGGCCGACGTCGCGCGGCGGCTGCCGTTTCCCGACGGCGGCTTCGATGCGGTCATGTCGAACGTCGCCCTGCACATGTTCCCTGACGGTGTCACCCGCGGGGTCTTCGCGGAGGTCGGGCGGCTGGTCCGGCCGGGCGGGCTGTTCCTGTTCCACGTCAACGCGCTGGAGGACCGGCCGCTGCGCGCGGCCAGCCTGCCCGCGCGCGAGCTTGAGCCGGATTACGTGGCCGAGGAGCCGGGCCAGACAATGCACTTCTTCTCCGCGGCCTACCTGCGCGAGCTGCTCGGGGGCTGGCCGGAGGTGCGGCTCGGCTCGGTCCAGGTCCCGCGCCGCCGGCGGGCGAGCTGTACAAGCA
>JBOHCO010000473.1:0-14172 GCA_050698895.1 Streptosporangiaceae bacterium | reverse complement strand
CGGGCAGGGCGCGGAGGTCCCAGTCCTGGAAGCCGGGGGTCGGCAGGAGGTGCCGGGCCGTGCTCCCGGAGATGGCGAACGCGAACTCGGTGGCCGGGTAGAGCTGCTCGAAGCAGTCGAACGGGGTACCCGACTTGTCCATGCTGAGCCCGCGGATCCGCACCACCTGGGTGCGCGGCGGGATGGCCAGCAGGCGGCGCTCCTCCGGGCCGGGCAGCACCACCTCGAGGTACTGCTCTTCGTACTCGTCCTCCAGGCCGCACTCGGCGGCCAGGAGGTCGTACAGCGAGCCGTCCAGCCGGCCCACCTGCTGGTCGAGGTCGGGCGCCAGGGCGACCGGGATGATCGAGGTCTCCACCACCGCGGGCTGGCCGTCGATCATCCGCAGCCGCCGCAGCCGCCAGACGTGCGCGTCGGCGCGGATGCGCAGGGCCCGGGCCACGTCGGGCGAGGGCAGGCCGCGCAGCATCTGCAGCACCCGGGTGTCGAGGGTCTGGCTGGCGTCGCCCTCGCCGCCCAGCGTGGTCAGCAGGCTGCCGGCCCTGGTCGGCTCGGTCACGATCCGCGGCCGGGCCAGGAAGGTGCCCAGGCCCTGGTGGCGGCGGACCTTGCCGGCCCGCTCGAGCTCATCCAGGGCCCGGCGCACGGTGATCAGGCTGACGCCGACGCTGGACGCCAGCTCGGCGTAGGTCGGGAGCATGTCGCCGGGGACCAGGCCGCGCTCGGCGACCAGCCCCTCGACGTAGTCCACGACCTGCTCGTACAGCAGCCCCGACCCGGTCTTGCCCGCATGTGACCGGGCGGTCAGGGTCGGCCGGGTACCGCCAAGATCGAGGACCATAGCGAATTAACCCTAGCCGCCGCGGCTTATCGCGGCGAACGCTTCCTGCGCCGCGTTGAGCATGATGGCGACGTCCTCGCTGGTGTGCACGAGCGACAGGAACAGGTTCTCGTACTGGCTGGGGTGGAACAGCACGCCGCGCAGCAGCATCTCCCGCCACCACCGGGTGAACATGGCCTCGTCGGCGTACCGCTCGGCTTCCCGCCAGTTGCGGATGGGCCGCTCGCTGAACCAGATCTGGAACACGGTGCCCAGGCCCTCCACGATCACCGGCAGGCCGGCGTCCGCGGCGAGCTTGCGCAGCCCGCTCATCAGCGACTCGCCGAGCGCGCGCTGGCGCTCGAACAGGCCGGGCTCGGCCAGCGCGTCCATGGTCGCGCTGACCGCCGCGCACGCGATCGTGTTGGCGTTGTAGGTCCCGGAGTGCGAGTAGCGGCCCTCGGCGATCATGGACATGGCCTCGTGCGACCCGCCGATGGCCGCGACCGGGAAGCCGCCGCCCAGGCCCTTGGCCATGGTGGTCAGGTCCGGGGTCACGCCGAAGAACTCCTGGGCCCCGCCGCGGGCGAACCGGAAGCCGGTGATCACCTCGTCGAAGATGAGCAGCGCGCCGTGCCGCCGGGTCTGCTCGCGCAGCAGCTCCAGGTAGCCGGGCTCGGGCAGGATGCACCCGGTGTTGAACACCGCGGGCTCGGTGATGACCGCGGCCACCTGGTCGCCGCGCTCCTCCATGACCGCGATGAAGCTCTCGGGGTCGTTCCAGGTCAGCACGATGAGCGTGTCGGCGAGCTCGGCCGGGACACCGGGACCGGACGGCACCGGGCGCGGCATGCGGGCCGGGCCGGCCAGCTCGGGGTCGACGTGGTTGCTCCAGTAGATGGTGTCCTGCCAGCCGTGGTAGTGCCCCTCGAAGCGGATCACCAGCCGGCGGCCGGTGTGCGCGCGGGCCAGTCGGAGGGCCGTGCCGACCACCTCGCTGCCGGAGTTGGAGAACCGGACCAGGTCCACGCCGGGCACGGCCTCGGTGACCTTGCGGGCGGCCTCGATCTCCAGCTCGTAGGGCAGGCCGAAGCAGGTGCCCAGGTCGGTCACGGCCCGGGTCACGGCCCGGGTGACCGCCGGGTGGCGGTGACCCAGGATCATCGGGCCCAGGCCGAGCAGGCAGTCGACGTACTCGTGGCCGTCCACATCGCGCAGCCGCGACCCGGTGCCCTCGGCCATGAACGGCGGGTAGGGCTTCCAGCCGAACTTGATGGTCCGGGCGCTGCTGCCCGCCCCGCCGGGGATGTACCGGCTGGCTTCGGCGAACAAGTCGCCGGACCGTCCGGCCCAGTGCCGGTATCGCTCGTCGAAGGATTGCTCGTCTTGAGTAGACACCATCCCCGGCGGCTCCCATCTCGCTCGCTAGTGACGCCGCCTAGGACGATACCTAGCATACTGTGTATATTCAATAGTGCGTTGGTGGCCGCGATCGCGGTCCGCTCCCACGGCCGTACCGCGACCGTCAGCCCAGGCCGCACTAGCCCGTATGACCGGTAAATTACCGGGTTGTTTCGGGGCAATGACGACCCGGCGAGGGCTTGACAAGCATTCAGCACCGGTCCCAAGATGTCCATACTCTGTATGCAAAGAGACTCTGTATGTCAAGGGACTCTGTATGCCAGGGAGCAGTCAGAGCAGCCATCGTGCAGCTTCCACCCGTGCGCAGTCCCCAGGGGTTCCGATGCCGAAGCATGCCAGCCGCCGTGACTTCCTCAAGCGAGCCGGGCTGCTGAGCCTGGCGGTGCCCGGCGCGGCCGTCGCGCTGGACGCGTGCGCCAACGTGGCCACCAGCGCCAAGGCGTCCACCATCCGGGTCGGCTGGACCATCGAGCCGGACACCATGAACGCGATGACCAGTTACAGCACCGAGGCGGTGGAGGTGCTCCAGCTCGTCTACGACTACCTGATCGGGACCAGCCTGGAGCTCAAGTCCGAGCCGGGCCTGGCCACCTCCTGGGCCTACAGCGCGGACGGCAAGACGATCACCTACCGGCTGCGCTCGGCCACCTGGCACGACGGCAAGCCGTTCACCTCGGCCGACGTGAAGTTCACCTTCGAGCTGATCAAGTCCAAGCAGCTCAGCCAGTACGCCCAGTGGGTCACCCAGCTGGCCTCGGTGGACACCCCGGACGCGCACACCGTGGCCCTGCACTTCACCCAGCCGCAGGCGTTCAACCCCGGGCTGGCGGTGCCGATCCTGCCCCAGCACATCTGGGCGGGCATGTCGGCCTCGGACATCCAGAAGTTCGCCAACGCCCACCCGGTTGGCACCGGGCCCTACAAGTTCGTGAATTGGAAGCACGGCCAGTCCATCGAGGTGGCGCGCAACGACGACTTCTGGGGCCCGAAGCCAGCGGCGCAGAAGATCACCTGGATCTTGTTCCAGAACGAGGACATCATGGCGCAGAGCCTGCGCACCGGCGCGGTGGACATCTGCCCGGAGATCCCGCCGACCATCTGGGACGGCCTGAAGGGCGCGCCGAAGGTCAAGACGGTGTCGATGGAGTCGTGCTCGTTCCACCACATCGGCATCAACGTCTCCGACAACCCCAAGTCCGGCGGCAACCCGCTGCTCAAGGACCGGACCATCCGGCTGGCCCTGAGCTATGCCGTGGACCGCCAGCAGCTGGTCAACGTGGCGCTGGCCGGGCACGGCGAGCCGGGCAGCACGATCCTGCCCAGCGGCCTGGGCGACTGGCACCTGAACATCCCGGCCGACCAGCAGTACAACGCCAACCCGGCCAAGGCCCGCGAGCTGCTGGACGCGGCCGGCTACGTGGCCCGCGGCGGCAGCGTGCGGTCGGATAAGCACGGCAACAAGCTCAGCTTCCGGCTCATCGCCATCGAGTCGACCTCGGTCGACGTGGCGGCGGCCCAGATCTTCCGCGACGCCTGCGCCAAGGTCGGCATCGAGCTGACCCTGACCACCCTGGACGCCAACTCGCTGGGCTCCACGGTCTACAACGCCAAGGCGCCGAACTGGGACATCTTCGTCTGGGGCTGGGACTCGGGCGTCTACGACCCCGACTACATGCTCGGCGTCCCGCTGTGCAACCAGATCGGCTCGAACAACGACGTGTACTACTGCAACCGCCACTACGACGAGCTCTACAACCAGCAGGCCACCCAGCTCGACCGGGACAAGCGGCTGGCCCAGGTCCACGAGGCCCAGCAGTACTACTACGACGACGCGGCCTACATCATCATGTGGTACCAGGCCAAGCTCCAGGGCTACCGGACCGATACCTGGCAGGGCTGGACCCCCACCCGCGGCGGGATAATCCTGAACTTCACCAGGGACAATTACCTCAAGGTCACGCCGGTCTAGGCGGCCCGCGCGACGTGTCCCGCCTCCGCTACCTGGCCCGCAAGGTTCTCGGCCTGATCATCACGCTGTTCTGCGTGGTGACGTTCAACTTCGCGCTGTTCCACCTGCTGCCCGGCAACCCGGTCCGGCTGCTGGCCCGCTCCGGCCACCTGACCCCGCAGGCGGTGGCCGACATCACCCGGGTCTACGGGCTCAACCACCCGGTCCCGGTGCAGTACCTCATCTACCTCAAGGACATGCTGCACGGCCAGCTCGGCATCTCCTACACCTACCGGGTCCCGGTCGCCCAGCTGCTGGGCCAGTACCTGGGCAACACCGTGCTGCTGCTGGCCGCGGCCACGATCCTGACCATCGTGCTGGGCGTCCTGGTCGGCGTGGTGGCGGCCAACCGGCGCGGCGGCTCGGTGGACTCGCTGACCGTGACCTCGTCGGTCGTCGGCTGGGCGCTGCCCACGTTCTGGACCGGCCTGATCCTGGCCTTCCTGCTCGGCGTCTGGCTGCACGCCTTCCCGATCTTCGGCATGGAGACGCCGAACGCCGTCTACACCTCCGGCTTCCAGCGGGTCGAGGACATCGCCGCCCACCTGTTCCTGCCCACGCTGACCCTGGTCGTGGTCAACATCGCGCAGTTCGTGCTGGTCGCGCGGGCGTCGGTGATCGAGGTGCTGGCCGACGACTTCATGCTCACCGCCACGGCCAAGGGGCTGCCGCCGCGCCGGGTGCTGTGGCGGCACGCGGTGCGCAACGCGCTGCTGCCCGTCGTCACCTCCTCAGCGCTGCTGGTCGGCCTGGTGGTCAGCGGCGCGATTGAAGTGGAGACCGTCTTCTCCTGGCCCGGCATGGGGCTGCTGGTCTACAACGCGGTGCTCAACCGCGACTACCCGGTGATCGAGGCCGCGTTCCTGGTCTTCGCCGTCGCGGTGCTGGTCGTCAACTTCATCAGCGACCTGCTCTACCAGGCGCTGGATCCGAGAGTGCGGAGCGCCTGATGGCAGTACCGTCCAGGGGGGGCGACCCCCCTATCCCCCCCGCGCCGCCTGGCGGCGGCATGGTGGTGCCGGGAATCCCTGGCCTGGCTGAGCCGGAGGCGCCGGCCGGGCCGGTCGTCACCGCTGATGGCCTGCGCGAGCCCGAGTGGCGCCGGGTCTGGCGGCAGCTGCGCACCGACCGGACGGGCCGGACCGGCCTGGCGCTGTTCATCCTGGTCCTGATCATGACCGTCGCCGGGCCGCTGCTCTTCCCGTTCAACGCGGCCCAGGTCAGCAACGGTTCTGGCGCCCTGCTGCAGCCGCCGTCGGCGGCGCACTGGCTGGGCACTGACGAGCTGGGCCGGGATCTGTTCCGGGAGTTCCTGTCCGGGGCGCACGTGTCGCTCATCGTCGGCCTGGCCGCCACCGCGATCTCGATGGTGCTCGGCGCGGGCATCGGCGTGACGGCCGGCTATTACGGCCGGGCGGCCGACACGGTCCTGATGCGGATCACCGACTTCTTCCTGGTCCTGCCGCAGCTCCCGCTGGTCATCGCGCTGGCCGCGCTGTTCGGGCAGAACCTGGGCATCATCATCCTGGTCATCGGGATGACCGGGTGGCCGACCACGGCCCGGATCGTGCGCTCGCAGACCCTGTCGCTGCGCGAGCGCCAGTTCATCACCAGGGTCCGCTCGCTGGGCGCGTCCAACGTGCGCATCCTGCGGCGGCACATCCTGCCCAACGTGATGCCGCTCATCTTCGCCAACACCGTGCTGGTCATCGGCAGCGCCATCCTGGCCGAGGCCACCCTGTCGTTCCTCGGCCTGGGCGACCCGGTGCAGATCTCCTGGGGGACCATGCTGCACTTCGCCTTCGAGTCCGGCGCCATCGGGCGCAGCGCCTGGTGGTACTTCGTGCCGCCCGGCGTGGGCATCGTGATCGTGGTGCTCGCCTTCACGCTGACCGGCCACGCCGTCGACGAGGCGCTCAACCCCCGGCTGCGAGGCTCGCGGTGAGCCTGCTGGAGATCGAGGACCTGCGGGTCGCCTACACCACGCCGCGCGGGCCGGTCGTCGCGGTGGACGGGGCCAGCCTGGCCGTGGACACGGGCCAGGTGCTGGGCCTGGCCGGGGAGTCGGGCTGCGGCAAGACCACGCTGGCCCTGTCCATCCCCCGGCTGCTGAGCCGGGAGGCGACGGTGACGGGCTCGGTCACCTTCGACGGCGCCGACGTGCTGGCCATGACCGACGAGCAGCTGCGCGCCGTGCGCTGGCGGCGGATCGCGGTCATCTTCCAGGGCGCGATGAACTCGCTGAACCCGGTGCACGCCATCGGCGACCAGCTCACCGAACCCATCCGCGTGCACGAGCCGGGCACGTCGGCGGCGCAGGCCCGGCAGCGGTCCGCCGAGCTGCTGGACAGCGTCGGCATCGACCCCGGCCGGGCGCGCAGCTACCCGCACGAGCTGTCCGGCGGGATGCGCCAGCGGGTGCTGATCGCCATGGCCCTGGCCTGCCGCCCGTCCCTGATCGTGGCCGACGAGCCGATCACCGCGCTGGACGTGATGACCCAGGCCCAGATCCTGGAGCTGCTGCGCAGCCTGACCGACCGGCTGGAGCTGTCCATGATCCTGATCTCGCACGACCTGTCGGTCATCGCCGAGGTCTGCGACTCGGTCAACGTTATGTACGCGGGGAAGATCGTCGAGACCGGGCCGACCTCGGTCATCTTCGGCCCGGCGGGCGCGCCTGGGCCGGCCCACCCCTACACCGCGCGGCTGCGGCACGCCTTCCCGGACATCCGCCGCGAGCGCGCGTTCGTCGAGGCCATCCCCGGCTACCCGCCCGACCTGCACGACCCGCTGCCGGGCTGCCGGTTCGCGCCCCGGTGCGCCATCGCCATCGACCGCTGCGCGACCGCCGAGCCCCGCCTGGAGGAGGTCGGCCCGGCCCACCGCGCGGCCTGCCATCGCTCGGACCTGGTGCTGGCCGGACACGATCCGGGCACCGTGGCCGACCAGACCGTCAGCCATGACACCGTCAGCCATGACACCGCGGGCGGGCCGTCATGACGGCCGAGGTGACCGCGGCGGGTACCGGCCCGGCGGCCGCCGGGCCGGACTCGACCGGGCCGCTGCTGGAACTCGACCAGCTCGAGGTGTCCTACCGGGCCCGGCGCGGCCCGCGGGACCGGCGGCTGATCCGGGCTGTGGACGGGGTCAGCTTCTCGGTCGGCACCGGCGAGATCGTGGCCCTGGTCGGGGAGTCCGGGTGCGGCAAGACCTCGATAGTCCGGGCCGTAGCCCGGCTCGAGGAGGCGGCGGGCGGCCGGGTGCTGTTCCGCGGCCAGGACGTCGCGCACGTCCGCGGCCCGGCCCTGCGCCAGCTCCGGCGGGAGATCCAGGTCGTGTTCCAGGACCCGTTCGAGTCGCTGGACCCCCGGCTCACGGCCTACGACACGGTGGCCGAGTCGCTGCTCATCCACCGCCTGGGCGCCACCGCCGCGGCTCGCCGCGACCTGGTGCACGGCGCGCTGGAGCAGGTCGGACTGCATCCGGCGGCGCAGATCGCCCGCCGCTACCCGCACCAGCTCTCCGGCGGGCAGCGGCAGCGGCTGGTCATCGCCGGCGCCATGGTGTTCGGCCCGGACCTGCTGATCGCGGACGAGCCGGTATCGATGCTGGACGTGTCGCTACGGGCGGGCATCCTGCGGCTCATGCTCGACCTGCGGGCCGACCGGGGCGTGTCGATCCTGTTCGTGACCCATGACCTGTCCCTGGCCTGGCTCATAGCCGACCGGATCGCGGTGGTCTACCTGGGCCGGATCGTCGAGCTGGGCCGGGCCGACGAGGTCATCCAGGCCCCGCTGCACCCCTACACCCGGGCGCTGGTCTCGGTCATCCCGGTGCCCGAGGCGGGCGCGGCCAGGGAGCGCATCCTGCTGCGCGGCGAGGCCCCGTCGGCCAGCCGCATCCCGCCCGGCTGCCGGTTCCACCCGCGCTGTCCGCTGTACCAGCGCCTGGGCCGGCCCGATCGCTGCACCACCGAGGATCCCACCCTGGTCAGCACCACCCTGGCCAGCACCGCCTTGGCCAGCACCGGCCTGACCAGTCCCGAAATGACCAGCCCCGAAATGACCAGTGCCGCCCCGGCCGATCCGGCCCGCTCGTCTGGGGGCCACGCCGTGGCCTGCCACTTCGCGAAGGAGATGCCCTGATGACCGTCAGCCCGCAGCAGGCCGTTGACCTGCTCAGCGACATGGTGCGCATCGAGTCGGTGACCCCCTGGCTGATCCCCACCGGCTCGGGCGAGGGCGCCCTGGCCCAGTTCATCGCCCGGCGGCTGGAGGGCACCGGGGCCGAGATCGACATCGTGGAGGTGGAGCCGGGACGGCCGAACGTGCTGGCCCGGCTGCGCGGCACCGGCGGCGGCCCGACGCTGTGCATCAACGCCCACACCGACACCGTCGGCTTCGCCAACTGGCAAGACGAGGCACTGGTGCCGCGGCTGGACGGGGACCTGCTCTACGGGCTGGGTGTGGCCGACGACAAGTCCGGCGTCGCGGCCGGCATCCTGGCCCTGGGGGCGCTGGCCCGGTCGGGCACCCGGCTGCGCGGCGACCTGCTGCTGGCCTGCGTGGCCGACGAGGAGGGGGTGTCCATCGGCTCGGAGCACCTGGCCGCGCACAGTGCGGGCATCGACGCCGCCATCGTCATCGAGCCGCAGCCGACCGAGGACCTGGTCGTGGAGCACCAGGGGTTCGGCTGGATCGACATCGTCACCCACGGGGTGGCCGCGCACGGCTGCGTGCCCGAGATCGGCGTGGACGCCATCGTGCACATGGCCGAGGTGATCACCAGGCTGCACCGCCTGGACATCGAGGCATACGTGCCCACCGCGGCCCGGATGAGCGGGCGGACCGTCTTCCACACCGGGACCATCAGCGGCGGCACCGACTACGCCACCTACCCCAACCGGGCGGTGCTCGGCATCGAGATCGGCACCCAGCCGGGCGAGCACCTGAGCGACCGGGTGGCCGAGATCGAGGCCATCTTCGCCGACATCGCCGCCACCGAGCCGACGTTCAAGGGGGAGGTCGTGGTCCGGCTCGACCGTGACCCCTTCCAGGCCGAGGGCCACGACCAGCTCCAGTCCGTGGTGGCCGCGGCCATGACCGACGTACTCGGTCACGCGCCCAAGGTCACCGGCATGAACGGCTGGACCGACGCCGCGCTCATGCAGGCGGCCGGCATCCCCACCGTGCTCATCGGCGCGACCGGCGGCAACTACCACGCGCCCGGCGAGTGGGTCTCGGTCAGCGAGTTCGTCAAGCTGTGCGCGATCGTGGAGCAGGCGGCGGCGAGCTTCCTTGCCTGAGGCTGAGCTCGCCGGGGTCGGCGCGGCCAGCCGGGCCGCCAGCGCGCTGGACGACGCCCTGTATTACCTGCGCCAGGGCTGCGAGCCCTGCGCGCAGCGTTATTTCGACCGGGCCCGCGCGCACGGCGCGACGGAGGCGCAGATCGCGGCGGTGCTGGCCGCCGCGGCCAGTCCGGCGGGGGATAACCAGGACGCCTGAGACCCGGTGGGCGGCGCCGGGTCAGCTCTCGAAGACCCCCAGCGCCGTCAGCAGCACCAGGGTCAGGGTGGCCACCGCGAACAGCCCGTGCACGACGACCACCGTCACCGGGAAGTTGCGCTCAGGCGGCACCGACGGGCCCCCGGCCACCAGGGCCCGGCCGCCCGCCCCGCCGTGAGCGACCCGCACGCGCATCGCGGCCGGGGTGGCCCGGTACACGGCCAGCCAGCGCACGGCCATGGTCAGGCCGAGTACCGCGACGCCGCCCAGGATGATCACGGCGGCCCAGGCCAGCCGCTCGTTGTCGAAGACCAGGTACCCCGTCCAGGTCAGCAGCCCGGCCACCGCGAGCAGAGCGTGCCCGCCGAGCACCGGAATCGGCAGCCGGGTGGCCGCAGCCCGCTGGAAGTCGCGGTCATACTCGATCAGCCAGATCGCCAGCAGGTACAGTCCCGCGCCGGCGGTGGTAAGCCAGGCAAACAACGCGATAAGACCCATATAGGCCCCCCCCGCAGGTCAATGTACCGCACGGTCCCAGCGCGGGTGAGAAAGTCTCATAAAGACGCAGGCGAGGGGATCCGGGGCCAGCCGACGGCGGTCCGGGGTCGGCGCTGTGCGGCGGTCCGGGTGGCCCGAACCTGCGTGCCACAATGCGCTCATGCCTTCCGCGCTCCCGACCTACGTACTGGGCGGCGGCGGCGTGCTGGGCGCGACCCAGGTGGGGATGGTCCGTGCGCTGCTGGAATCCGGGCGCCGCCCGGCGCTGGTGCTGGGCACCAGCGTCGGTGCGCTGAACGGCGCGGCCATCGCGGCCGACCCGTCGCCGGCCGGCGTCGAGGCGCTGGCCGGGATCTGGGGGTCGCTGTCCGAGGCCGGGCTGTTCAGCGGGTCGCTGCTGGCCCAGGCCAGCACGCTGGCCCGGCACCGGACCCACCTGCACTCGGCCGAGCCGCTGCGCCGGCTGATGGCCAGCCGTCTGCCCAAGCTCATCGAGGATCTGGAGGTGCCCTTCCAGTGCGTGGCGGCCAGCGTCGAGCGGGCCGCGGCGCACTGGTTCACCTCCGGGTCGCTGGCCGACGCGGTGCTGGCCTCCTGCGCGGTGCCGGGGCTGCTGCCGCCGGTGGAGATCGAGGGCGAGCATTTCCTGGACGGCGGCCTGGTGCACTCGATCCCGGTGGGCCGGGCCCTCGCGCTCGGCGCGACGGAGATCTACGTTCTGCATGTGGGACGGATCGAGAAGCCGCTCAGCCCGCCCCGCGCGCCCTGGGACCTGGCCCTGGTGGCGTTCGAGATCGCCCGCCGGCATCGGTTCGTGGAGGAGATGGCCACCGTGCCCGAATCCGTCCGGGTGCACGTGCTGCCTAGCGGTGAGGAAAGCATCCCGCTGGTCTCCATGCGGTACCGAAGCGCCGCCAGCGTCTCGGCCCGGATCGAGCGCGGCTACGCGGCCGCCGCGGAGTACCTGGCCGGGCTGCCGGACCCCCCGTGAGGCCGCCGCCGGCCGGAGTGCGCCGGGCCGTGCTCGACCCGCTCTGGCTCCCGCTCGCGGCCGCGCTGGCCGCGCTGCTGCTGGTGGTGGCCGCGGTCGGGGGCCTGGCCTGGCCGGTGACCCGGCGGCGGCGGGTGCCCCGGCTGGCCCTGCTCGGGGCCCTGTACGTGCTGGTGGACGTGATCATGCTGATGGCGTGCGCCGGGCTCTGGCTGCGGCACCCCGTCGCGTCGGCGCGCGACGACGAGCGCTGGCAGGACGCCCACCTGCGCCTGCTGCGGTGGACGTTAGCCAGGCTGCGGTCGGCCGCCACCACCCTGGTCGGCTTCACGATGACGGTCGAGGAACCGCCTGACCCGGCCCGGATGGACGGTGGCCCGCTGCTGGTCCTGGCCCGGCACGCCGGACCCGGCGACTCCTTCGCGCTGGTCGACCTGCTCCTGTCCCGGTACGGCCGGCGGCCGCGGATCGTCCTGAAGGAAGACCTGCTGTGGGATCCGGGGCTCGATGTCGTGCTCAGCCGGCTCTCGGCCTGCTTCCTGCCCGCGCATGCCGGCGACGGCGAGGAGCTGGCGGAGCGGGTGGCCGGCCTAGCCCGCGGCCTGCGCGGCCGCGACGCGATGCTGATCTTCCCCGAGGGCCTCAACTGGACGCCGCACCGCTACCGGCGCGCCCTCAGCCGGCTTCTCTACCGGGCTGACTGGAGGGTGGCGGCCCAGGCCGCCCGCAATCCGTACGTGCTGCCGCCCCGGCCGGCCGGAGTGCTGGCCAGCCTGGCCGCCCGGCCCGACCTGGACGTCGTGGTGGTCGCCCACACCGGGCTGGATGACCTGGTCAGCCCGGCGCTGGTGTGGCGGGCCCTGCCGCTGGCCGGACGCCCGATGACGGTGCGCTGGTGGCGCGAGCCGGCCAGTGACGTGCCGCCGGACCCGGCCGGGCAGCTCCAGTGGCTGCAGCTGCAGTGGGCTATCGTCGACTCGTGGATCGAGTCCCGCAAGGCCCGGGCGGCCGCGGCCGACGGCCCGGACAGCGCAGACCAGGACCGCGCAGACCCGGACAGCGCAGACCCGGACAGCGCAGGCCCGGACAGCGCTGGCCCGGCTGATCCGGACCCGGACGACGACGGTCAGGGCGCCGGGCTGCTGGGCTCGCCGGGCTGAGCGGGCGCATCTCCCGGCCCGGCGATGTTTAGCCCGCGCCGCACGGGAATGGGGCAACCCTCGCGTGCCGGTGCCGCGCCGGGACGCAACGCGACCGCGGGGGTGTGGATGGGAACCCGGACCGGGCTGGCGCTGGCCGTCATCGGAGCGATCACGGCGTTCGTCGCGCACGGGCTGCTCCAAGGGGCGGGAATCGCGCTCATCGTGGTCGCCGCGGCGGGGCTGTGGCTGCGCCGGCGCCCCGGCTGGACCCGGCACCGGGCGCAGGCCATCGGGGGCTGGCTGACGGCCGGGGAGGACGAGGTGGCCGACGGGCCGCGGGTGCCGCTGGAGGACATGCTGCAGGCCCCGCCACAGGGCCCCCCGGCGGGGCGCGAGTCAACTCCGCCCGGCCGCTGAAACGCCATTCACCTGCGGCGACGCCGCCGCGGGAGGCCGGCCCGTTTATTCTCCGGCCCGCCAGGTACATAGCGCGCAGAAGTCCATCAAAGGGCTGACACTCCCACGCCAGGGAAAGCCCGATCGGAGAGGTTAGATATGCGCATCCTGAGTGTGGTGCTGGTTATCTGGCTGATTATCGGGGCCATCGCGGGCGCCCAGCGGCACTACTACACCTCCGCCCACGCGAGCTGCGCGGGCGCGAGCACGATCGCGGTCACGGTGCTGGCCGGCCCGCTGAACTACGCGGGTGCCAACCCGAAGGTCAAGTGCCCCCAGCCGAGCAAGTAGTCCGCAGTAGCCCGGCCGAAGCACAGCCAGGCAGCTAGCCAGGATCTAGGTGGCCGTCGGCGCCGCGACGCCGAGCTCGGCCAGCAGGTCCTGGGAGTAGGTAACCCGTCCGGTGAGGGACCGGGGCGCGCGGTGGCTCAGCTGCAGCGCCGCCTCGGCCATCACCGACGGCGGCTCGGAATCCGGGTTATCAGCCGTCGTGATGTGGTGGAAGAGCGTCCCCGGGGTCGGCACGACCTGACTCGGGGACAGGGCATTGACCGCGATGTTGTCGGCGTAGAGCTCGGCGGCCAGGCCGGTCGACAGCCGCTCCAGGGCGGCCTTGCACATCCCGTAGACCGTGCTCCCGCTGGCGGACCAGCCGCTTGGCGGCAGGCTGGGGTGGCGCGCCGCGATCGAGGAGACATTCAGTATCCAGCCCGCGCCGCGGGCCCGCATCCCCGGCGCGACCAGGGTGGCCAGATGAAACGGCGCCTCGACCAGGACGTTCTGCATCAGCTGGTACCGGCGCGGGGTGAAGTCCTCGACCCGGGCGAAGTAGCTGACGGCCGCGTTGCTGACCAGGATGTCGGGCGGGCCGAGCCGCTCACGGGCCTCGGCGATCAGCCGCTCCCGGTCATCCGCCCTGGACAAGTCGGCGGGCACGGCGATCGCGGTACCGCCCGCGGCCAGGATCTGGTCGGTGGTCTCGCCGATCGTGCCCGCCAGCGGAGACTGGCCAGGGTCGGTCGTGCGGGCCGTGACGACGACCCCGGCCCCGGCCGCCGCGAATCGCCGGGCGATCTCGGCGCCGATGCCACGGCTGGCCCCGGTCACGACGGCCACTTTCCCATCCAGCTCAGCCACGGCGGCCACCCTCCAGGCGGACCACTAGAACGCGTTCTAGCTCATTGGAGGCACGTCGGGCGGCGGTGTCAAGAGCGGGCCGGCCGAGCGGGCCGTGCAGAGGCCAGCGCGGAGGGCAGCGCAGGGGGCAGCGCAGGGGGCAGCGCGGAGGGCAGCACAGGGGGCAGCGCAGGGGGCAGCGCGGAGGGCAGCAC
>JBOHCO010000472.1:0-4151 GCA_050698895.1 Streptosporangiaceae bacterium | reverse complement strand
GCGTTGGCGAGTCAGGCAGCGTTGGCGGGTCAGGCAGCGTTGGCGGGTCAGGCAGCGTTGGCGGGTCAGGCCGCCTCGCCGGGTCGGGAGGCGCGGCCCCGGCGGCGGCTGAGTAGGGTCACCCCGGACCCGAGCAGCAAGACCAGCACGCCGTAGGCGCCCAGCGGCGCCGCCGCGGTCGGCCCGAACGCGGCCGCCGCGATCCCGGCCGCGACCGCGAAGTCGCGCATCGCCACCGGCAGCAGGACCGCCGTGGCCCGGCCGCCTGGCAGGCCGGTGGCCAGCACCCGGCCGAGCGCCGCGGAGCCCGCGATGTACACCACCAGCGCCGCGATCACCCGCGTGTAGGCCGCGTCCAGCCGGATCTGGCTGGCCACCTGCCACAGCAGGAACAGCAGGGCCAGCACGGTGACCAGGCGGATCAGGCCGTCCAGCCGGACGCTGGGGGACCAGAAGGCGCGCAGTGCCACCCCCGCGGCCAGCGGCAGCGCCACCACCACGGCCAGGTTGCCCAGCAGCCCGGCCGACGACACCGACGCGTGGGTGCCCAGCAGGGACAGGATCGGCCCGGCGCCGAGCACGGTGATGATCGTGGAGGCCACCAGGAGCACCGCGCACACCGCCGCCTCGCCGCCCGCGATCACGCACAGCGCCACCGTGGCCACCTCGGCCGGCGCGACCCCGATCGCCTGCATGCCCGCGCGCAGTTGCTCGCTGCCGATCAGCTGACTGGTACCCCAGGCCAGTGCGGGCAGGGTCACGGTGCTGACCAGCAGGACTACCGCGATCCGCCGCCCGGCACTGGCCGCCTCGGCCAGGTCGTCCAGTCGCAGCGACAGGCCGGTGGCGAAGACCAGCACGGCCAGCGCGGAGTCGATGCCGTTGGCCGCCGACACCGCGCGCCCCGGCCCCGGCGCGGCCACGCCGGCCGCCGCGGCCACCAGCACCAGGACCAGCAGGAACCGCTCCGACGCGTCAGCCACGGCAGGCAGCGCGGGCCCAGATACGCGCAACCCCGCCTCCTGCTGTTGGTTGCCCGCGATCTGCGGTCAAGGTAAGGCAAAGGTAGCGGTCCCGCCACAACGGCGCACCGATGGTCCGCCGAGGGTCGCCGAGCCATGAGAAAGTGTCGGCGTTTCTCGCTAGGGCTTTCGTCTGGGAGTCAGAATGTCAGAGGCACTCGTTACTGTGGTCGAAGAAAGGTCAGTCAGGCCGACGCCGGGGAGGTGATCCAGGTGCCAGCAGCCGAGGCCGCGGATCTCGGCTCCCGCCACGCGGGCCTGAGCTGGACCTGCAACCTGGACCTCGCCCAGCTGCTGGCCGTCGTCGGCGCCACCCAGCTCGGCGAAGCTGATGACGAGCGGGCCGCGGCTGAGGAAACGACCGCTGAGGGCACCGCGGTCGATCGGACCGGCGCGGTCCTGGACCAGCTGCCGCCGGGCCCGGCGCTGGCCGCGTGGCTATCCGGGACCGATGTGCGGTCGCTGTCGGAGTGGGACCTGCCCGGCGTCGCCTCCGGCTACCACCGCCTGGCCGCCTGGGCCCAGGCCAGGGAACTCGAAGCGGTCGCCGAGATGGCCTCCCGCACCGCCGCCCGCGACGATCATGTCCGCGTTGATGCTGACGGCCGCCCCGACCAGGTCACGCCGGCGGCGGGGTCCACCGTCGGCCTGGAACTAGTCATGTCCCACCCCGCCGCCATGGACTGGACCCATCTCGGCGTCACGCTGCGGTGGCGGCTGCCCGCCACCTGGGCCGCGCTGAACGCCGGGAGGATCGACCTGTCCCGGGCGCGGCTCATTTCCGAGGCCACGGCTCCGCTGGACGATGACACGGCCCGCGCCGTCGAGGCCAGGATCTTGCCGTCGGCCGGGGATCAGACCACCGGCCAACTGCGGGCGGAGCTGCGCCGGGCGATTATCGCCGCTGATCCTGAGGGCGCCGAGCAGCGCCGCAAGAGCGCCCAGCGGCACGCCAAGGTCAGCCTGTATCCCGATCCGGCCGACGGGACGGCAACGCTGGCGGGGACCCGGCTGCCGGCGGTGCACGCCGCCGCCGCCATGGCCCGGCTCACCGCCATTCGCGGACGTAGGCTTTGGGTATGGAGATCAGCGCGGGCAGCACGGCAGGTGGCACGGCGGGCAGGCGGCCCCGGTACGGGGGCGACGTCCGGATGTCGTCCGATGAGTGGGTCTTAGACGAGCGTACGGGCGAGATGCGGCTTTCGGAGAAGGGCGTGACCCGGCAGAAGCAGGATGTTCTGACGCTGGCCGGCAAGCTGGGCGTGGACATCGTGGAGTGGTACCCGGAGAACGACACCACGGCGTTCAAGAAGAAGCGGATCAGGCTGCCCAGCGGGCGGAGCGTGTGGCGGGTGATCCGGCCGGAGTTCCGGCGGATGCTGGAGGACTATGAGGACGGCCGGATTGACGGGGTGATCTTCTATGACCTGGACCGGCTGGCCCGCCAGCCGCGTGACCTGGAAGACCTGATTGACCTGGCCGAGTACTACAAGCGGCCGGTGGAGACGGTGACCGGGCAGCTTGACCTGCGGACCTCCAACGGGCGGACGATGGCCCGGGTGCTGGTCGCGATGGCGAATAAGTCGAGCGAGGACACCTCGCGGCGGGTCGCCCGGGCCCAGCTCCAGCAGGCCCAGGAAGGACAGGCGCGGCGCACGGGCGGGTACCGGCCGTTCGGCTACCGGCCCGACCGGTCTTTGGAGCCGGCGGAGGCCGGGCTGCTGCGCACGGGCGCGCGGAAGTACCTCGCGGGCGAGACGTGGTCGGGCATCGCCCGGTACTTCCAGTCATCGGGCATCCGCCCGGTCTCGGCCAGGGCCTGGACGTCGACGGTGGTCCGCCAGCTGCTGACCTCCCCGTCGGTGGCGGGGATCGTGGTCTACAACGGCGCGTTCCGCAAGGAGAACCAGGAAGGCATCCGCCGCTCGTCGTATGCCGACCCCGAGGGAGTCGCGCTGCGGGACGCCGCGGGCCGGTATGTGCGCAGCGAATGGCCGCCAATCCTCAAGGTGGAGGACTGGCAGGCGGTGGTGGCCGAGTGGCAGCGCCGCACGGCCGGGCAGGTGTTCAGCGCGGCCGGGACGCGCAAGTACCTGCTGTCGGGCCTGCTGCGCTGCGGCCGGGTACTCGACGATGGCGGGGTATGCAACGCCTCGCTGGTCGGCGCGGCCCGCAAGTACAAGTCCGGCAGGGTCACGCTGGTGTACAAGTGCAAGGACAAGACCCACGGCGGCTGCGGCAGCATCGAGCGCACCGCCGCGAAACTGGACGCGCTGATCGAGGACCTGCTGTTCCGCCACATCACGGAGAATGCCCCCGATCCGGCCGCGCTCCCCACGCCTGACGGCGATGACCCGGACATGGCCGAGCTGGCCGAGATCCAGCGGCGGCTGCTCAAGATGCGCACCGACTACGCGGCCGGGAACCTCACCGACGATACGTTCTTCGGCACCGTGCCCGCGCTGGAGGGACGCGAGCGCAAGCAGAAAGCCAAGCTGGCCCGCCAGGCCCGGGCCCGCTCAGGCCGGCAGGCACGCTACCGCTCGCCCGGCGATGTCCGCCGCGAGTGGGACTCCGGGGACGTGGCTGTCCGCCGCGCGATCCTGTCGCGGTACTTCCAGGCCATCGTCATCCGCCCCACGTCCGCGCGCGGCCGGGCCGGCTTCGACTACGCCGCCATCGAGCCCGTCTGGAAAGACTCCGGGGCAGCCGACCTGACCGCGAACGGGCTGTAACCGGGGCCAGGCCGGGAAAGGGCTCCGGGCCTCCGGCGATGCCGGCGGCCCGGAGCTCGTGGCTTACCCTATTTCCTCCTGCTCGTCTCCCGGGGCGTCTTCTGGGTCGTCGTCGTGGCTGGCGGGTTCCAGCAGCAGCAGCGTCTGGGCCCACTGGCGGGCGGTGATGCGCGGGGCCCGCGCGAGGTGGTAGCGGATCCACTTCTCTCGCGTCATGCCCGGGCGCGGCTCGTCGTGCGGGCGGCGCGGTGGGGTCGTCCGGCCTCACCTCCTAATGAGTGTTAGCGGGTCCGCCATACGGCAGACTCGGTGCCTGGTGGCCGCCGGCAGGTGAGCACTTTTGCCTCCTGGGCTTTGAGCCCTGCGGAAAGACCGTGCCCCTGCTGGTGACCGG
>JBOHCO010000471.1:0-5399 GCA_050698895.1 Streptosporangiaceae bacterium | reverse complement strand
GGACCAGGGCGACGGCTCCCCGCGGTGACGGGCACCGCGCCGGGAATACCGCCCCCCCGTCCCCGGTTACCACGATCGCATCCGGGACGGCGGCCGGCCTGGTTCGCAAAGTTCGAGGGTCTGAAGTAGAATCTGCCCTGGCCCATAAGCTGCTGCTAGTGCGTGGTGCTTTCGCGCACGCGAGCGGCTGTGCTGGAGCTGGGGTCACCCGAATTCCGGCGGCATGCGAGAGCATGAGCCGGTTCGCGGGGGAAAGCCACCGATGACCAAGGGGGCTTGCCGCGGCACGACCGGAAACGGTGCGCCGGGGCGGCCGCAGCACAGCAAGTACAGTCCAGTCGATTAGCACCAGCTAGCACGCGAGAACCGGCAGGCTAGCCGAGCAGTGAAGCGCGGAGGATATGCCCAAGAAAGACGGCGCCATCGAGATCGAGGGGACGGTCGTGGAGTCTCTCCCGAACGCCTTCTTCAGAGTGGAGCTGGACAATGGGCACAAAGTCCTAGCTCACATCAGCGGCAAGATGCGGATGCACTACATCCGGATCCTGCCCGACGACCGAGTCGTCGTGGAGCTCAGCCCTTACGACCTCAGCCGCGGGCGGATCGTCTACCGGTACAAGTAACGAGCTGACGGTGCACGGGGCGGGTTGACCGGCCCGAGCGCCCGACGTAGGAGACCCACAGTGAAAGTCAAGCCGAGTGTGAAGAAGATCTGCAGCAAGTGCCGGATCATTCGCAGGCATGGCCGGGTCATGGTTATCTGCTCTGACCCGCGCCACAAGCAGCGTCAGGGCTGATCAGCCAGCCAACTGCACAGACCCACGCTCTGTAGCAAACAACTCCATAGCAATTCGCGCACCGCGATCCGCTGCCACCTGTGTACCCCCGGGGTGAGGTGGCGGCGGAACACCTCCGGAGGAGGCCGGGGCCGTGTCCTGGGCAGGGACGCGGAGCGGCGCGCACGCGACCTCCCACAGCGAAGGAGAACTGCCCGAGATGGCACGCCTGGTCGGCGTCGACCTGCCGAATGAAAAGCGGCTTGAGGTCGCGCTCACGTATGTCTACGGCATTGGCCGTACCCGCGCGTTCGAGACTCTCAGCGCGACCGGGGTCAGCGGTGACACCCGGGTCCACCAGCTTGGCGAGGACGACCTAGTCCGCCTGAGGGACTGGATCGAGGCCAACTACCGAGTCGAAGGTGACCTCCGCCGTGAGGTCCAGGCCGATATCCGCCGCAAGGTCGAGATCGGTTGCTATCAGGGCATCCGGCACCGCCGGGGGCTGCCCGTGCACGGTCAGCGCACGCAGACCAACGCCCGCACCCGCAAGGGCAAGAAGAAGACCGTGGCCGGCAAGAAGAAGGCCGGCAAGAAGTAGTCCCTTCGTGGACCGATGACCTCGCTATAGGAGCAGGATGCCTCCCAAGAGCCGTACCGGCGCCAAGAAGGTGCGCCGTAAAGAGCGTAAGAACATCGCGCACGGGCACGCGCACATCAAGAGCACGTTCAACAACACCATCGTCTCGATCACCGACCCCGGCGGCAGCGTGATCTCGTGGGCCTCGTCCGGTCAGGTCGGGTTCAAGGGCTCGCGCAAGTCCACGCCGTTCGCGGCGCAGATGGCGGCCGAGGCCGCCGCGCGCCGCGCCATGGAGCACGGCATGCGCAAGGTTGACGTGTTCGTGAAGGGGCCCGGCTCCGGCAGGGAGACCGCTATCCGGTCCCTGCAGGCCACCGGCCTGGAGGTGGGCTCGATCCAGGACGTCACCCCGGTTCCGCACAATGGCTGCCGGCCGCCGAAGCGGCGCCGGGTCTGAGGAGTTAGCGAGAGATGGCTCGATACACCGGCCCCGACTGCAAGCGCTGCCGCCGGGAGAAGACCAAGTTGTTCCTTAAGGGCGCGAAGTGCGATTCGCCTAAGTGCCCCATCGAGATCCGGCCCTACCCGCCGGGCGAGCACGGCCGCAACCGGCCCAAGGAGAGCGAGTACCTGATCCAGATCCGCGAGAAGCAGAAGGCCAAGCGGGTCTACGGGGTCCTCGAGAAGCAGTTCGGCAACTACTACGACGAGGCGGCCCGCAAGCGCGGCAAGACGGGCGAGGTGCTGCTCCAGATCCTGGAGACCCGCCTGGACAACGTCGTGTTCCGCGCTGGCTTCGCCAAGAGCCGGGACATGGCCCGCCAGCTGGTCGGCCACGGCCACATCCTGGTCAACGGCCGCAAGGTGGACATCCCCTCCTTCCGCGTGAGCGAGAGCGACATCGTCGAGATTCGCGCCAAGTCGCAGGAGATGACCCCCTTCATCGTGGCCAAGGCCGAGGCCGGGGAGCGCCCCGTGCCGGCCTGGATCGAGGTCATCCCGGACAAGATGCGCGTGCTGGTGCACACGCTGCCGGTCCGGGCGCAGATCGACACGTCGGTCCAGGAGCAGCTCATCGTTGAGTACTACTCGAAGTAAATAGGGGGGTTGGGCCGTCCGCTCGTGCGGGCGGCCCGCAAGGGCCGGCGGCGGCAGTCGCCGGCCAGCATCGCGGCTGTCATATAGCGGGCAGCGCGGAAAGGAACAGCAATGCTCATCGCCCAGCGTCCGAGCCTTACCGAGGAGCAGGTCAGCGAGTTCCGGTCGCGGTTCGTCGTCGAGCCGCTCGAGCCGGGCTTCGGCTACACCATCGGTAACTCACTCCGCCGTACCCTGCTCTCGTCGATCCCCGGTGCCGCCATCACCAGCATCCGGATCGAGGGAGTGCTGCACGAGTTCTCGACCGTCCCCGGCGTGACCGAGGACGTGACGGACATCATCCTGAACCTCAAGGAGCTCGTGGTCTCCTCGGAGCACGACGAGCCCATGCACATGTACCTGCGCAAGCAGGGCCCCGGCGTGGTCACCGCGGCCGACATCGCGCCGCCGGCGGGCCTCGAGGTCCACAACCCCGAGCTGCACATCGCCACGCTCAACGG
This sequence comes from Streptosporangiaceae bacterium, assembly GCA_050698895.1. Lineage (GTDB taxonomy): Bacteria > Actinomycetota > Actinomycetes > Streptosporangiales > Streptosporangiaceae > DASUBV01. The sequence goes on along the minus strand of JBOHCO010000471.1, from coordinate 2,442 downwards.
CAAGGGCAAGCTGGAGATGGAGCTGACCGTGGAGCGCGGTCGCGGCTACGTCTCCGCCGCCCAGAACAACCAGCCCGGCCAGGAGATCGGCCGGGTGCCGATCGACTCCATCTACTCGCCGGTCATGCGCGTCACCTACAAGGTCGAGGCCACCCGAGTCGAGCAGCGGACCGACTTCGACCGGCTCATCCTGGACGTCGAGACCAAGCCGTCCATGCGGCCGCGGGACGCGGTGGCGAGCGCGGGCAAGACGCTGGTTGAGCTGTTCGGCCTGGCCAGGGAGCTGAACGTGGATGCCGAGGGCATCGACATCGGCCCCTCGCCGACCGACGCCGCGCTGGCCGCCGACCTGGCCCTGCCCATCGAGGAGCTGAACCTCACGGTTCGTTCCTACAACTGCCTGAAGCGTGAGGGCATCCACACCGTGGGCGAGCTTGTCGCCCGCAGCGAGCAGGACCTGCTGGACATCCGCAACTTCGGCGCCAAGTCGATCGAGGAAGTCAAGCAGAAGCTGATCGACATGGGCCTCGCGCTGAAGGACTCCCCGCCCGGGTTCGACCCGGGCTCGGCCGCGGACAGCTACGGGGCCGACGACGACGACAGCTACGTCGAAACCGAGCAGTACTGACGGGCCGACCGGCCCGGACGGTAGTAAACCGAGGAGAACTCTTCGATGCCCACGCCCACCAAAGGCGCGCGTCTCGGCGGCAGCTCGGCCCATCAGCGGCACATGCTGGCGAACCTTGCCACCGCGCTCTTCGAGCACGGCAAGATCACCACGACCGAGGCCAGGGCGCGCCGGCTGCGCCCCTACGCTGAGCGCCTGATCACCTTCGCCAAGCGCGGCGACCTGCACGCGAGGCGGCAGGTGCTCTCGGTGGTGACGGACAAGTCCGTCGTGCACAGCCTGTTCGCCGACATCGGGCCGAGCTTCGCTACCCGCGACGGCGGATACACGAGGATCACCAAGATCGGGCCGCGCAAGGGCGACAATGCCGCCCTGGCCGTGATCGAGCTGGTTCGCGAGGAGCCTGAGGCCAAGCAGTCGCGTCGTCGGCGCGCCCGGCGCCCGGCGGCGGCTGCGCCGTCGGCCCGGAGCGGTCGCGCCAGCGCCACTACGCAGGAGGCCCCGGCCGCCGCTGAGGAGGCCGAGGCCACGTCGGCGGAGGCCACGTCGGCGGAGGCTTCGTCGGCGGAGGCAGAGGCTTCGGCTGAGGGCACGGAGGCGGAGGGAGCTGAGGCCGGGGCTTCGGCGGAGACCGGGGCTTCGGCGGAGACCGAGGCTTCGGCCGAGACCGAGGCCACCGACGAGGCGGCCGCGGATGACGCTGACGCCAAGGACTCCGGCGAGTAGCCAGCCCGCGACCGACCTAGCGCGGACGGACCCGGCCGGCGCAGGGCAGATCCGCCCTGTGCCGATCGGGTCCGAGTCATCTGCTGGTGCCGGTGCTGGCCGTGCTGGCCGTGCCGGCGCCGACGCTGTGGCTGTGGCTGTGGCTGAGACTGAGGCTGCTGGTGGCGTCGCGGCCGCTGGCGGCGCGGCTGATGGCCAGGCGCTGGTCCGGCTCCGGCTTGACCTGGCCTACGACGGGTCCGCGTTTCACGGCTGGGCCCGGCAGCCCGGCCTGCCCACCGTGCAGCAGGCCGTCGAGGACGCGCTGGCCCTGGTGCTCGCGCTGCCCGAGCCGCCCGGGCTCACCGTGGCCGGCCGCACCGACGCCGGGGTGCATGCCCGCGGCCAGGTCGCCCACGTCGACGTGCCGCCGCAGGCATGGGCGGCGGCCGCCGGGGCCGCCTTGCGGCGGCTGGGCGGCCTGCTGCCGCCCGAGGTCCGGGTGCGCGCTATCGGACCCGCCCCGGACGGGTTCGACGCCCGCTTCTCCGCGCTCTGGCGGCGCTACTCCTACCGCGTCTGCGACGACCCCGCTGCCGCTGACCCGCTGCGCCGCCACGACACCCTGTGGCATCCCCGGCCGCTCAGCCTGGACCTGATGAACGAGGCCGCCCGCCGCTGCCTGGGCGAGCACGACTTCGCCGCCTTCTGCCGCCGCAAGGAGAACGGCACCACGGTCCGCGAGCTGCTGACGCTGGCCTGGGCGCGGCCGGAGCCCGGCGTGGCGGTGGTCACCATGGCGGCCGACGCGTTCTGCCACAACATGGTGCGCGCCCTGGCCGGCGCGTCGCTGGCCGTGGGCGAGGGCAGCCGGCCACCCGGCTGGCTGGCCGAGGTGCTCGCGGCCCGGGTCCGCGACCCAGCCGTTCGCGTCGCCCCGCCGCACCCGCTGTGCCTGGAAGAGGTCCGCTACCCCGATCCAGCCGACCTGGCCGCCCGCGCCGCGTCCACCCGCCGCGTCCGCCCGTCTTTGCCCGCGTCCGCTCCCGCCGCCCCCAGCCCGGCCCGGCCGACATGATCCCGGAAGTCCGTCCGCGACTATCGCGGAC
>JBOHCO010000470.1:0-1238 GCA_050698895.1 Streptosporangiaceae bacterium | reverse complement strand
CCGACCCGGGCCTCACCCTGAACGTGGGTGACCGCGTCAGCCTGCTCACCCCGGCGCCAGGCACAGCGGCATCCGGGCTGGTCGCCGAGCCGGACATGGCACTGAACGGGCCCGCGCCCGCAGCCCCCGGAACGCCTGCCGCCGACCAGGCCCAGGCCGCCGCGACGGCCGGTCTGCTGGTGCCGCCTGCCGAGAGCTACGCCCGGCAGTACGCCTGGTTCCAGGCGGTTCAGTTCGTCGTCTTCGCGGTCGCCGCGCCCGCGCTGCTGGTGCTCGGCCTGCCCTGGCGCTCTCGCCAGCGGGCCGCACGGGCGGCCCGCTGGCCGCCGGGCAGGCGCGCCATCGCCCGGCTGGCCGCGTTCATCGTGCTGGCCATCGCCTGGCGGCTCCCCGGCACCCTGGACACCCTGGCCGCCACCCCCGCCCTGGCCCTGGCCGAGATGGCCACCCTGGTCACCGCGGGCGCCGGGGTGTGGCTGGAGCTCACCGGCGGCGGCGCCGGGATCCCGCCGCTGACGCGCCCCGCACGCGCGGCGGTGGCTGCCCTGTCCATGTGGACGATCTGGATCATGGCCTACATCACCGGCATGTCCCGGTCATCGTGGCCCGGCGGATACGACCACCCGGCCGCGCGGAGCATCAGCATCGCCGCCGACCAGCAGATCGGCGTCGCCATCCTGTGGGCGGTGCCGGCCATCTGCTTCACTCCGGTCCTCTACGGACTGCTCATCGGCTGGCTGGGCGAGCGCGACGACCCGGACCGGGAACTGCGCGACGCCAGCGCCAGCCGGACCGGCCCGGGCGGCCTGCCCCGCCCCCGCGCGGCTGGCGCTGGCCCTGACAACGTGCCCTCGCGCCCGGACGCATCCCGGTCGCTGCCACCGCCGGAAAGCATCCCCCAGCTGGTGCGCAAGCGGCGCACCCAGCCCGACGATGACGACACGCAGGCCTACCTCAGGCAAACCGGCCGGTCAGCGCGCGACATCTCCGACAGCAACGCCGCCCTGAGGGCGCGGCAGCAGAACGACGCCCGACCACGCCACGGACGGCCCTGACCGACAGCTCGCGCTTCAGGTCGCTGGCAGGAGATGAGGCAGCTCACGAAGGCCCCTGATCACGTAGTCCGGCCGCGGCCCCCAGGGGTCATACATCGCGGTCGCCCGGCGCCTGCACCACGCGGTGCGGATCCCCACGGCAGCGGCGCCGGCAATGTCGAACGGGTTGGAGGACACCAGCAC
>JBOHCO010000469.1:0-2301 GCA_050698895.1 Streptosporangiaceae bacterium | reverse complement strand
GCGCGTAGCCGGCCGCCGGGTCGGCGTGCACCAGGCAGGCGCCCGGCGCGGCGTGGTCGCCGCGGTGGTCCCACACCCCGTCGCCCAGCCGGACGCCGAGCACGATGCCGCCGTCGCCGACCGGCATGTAGGGGGCGCCGTCGGCGTCCACGCGGTAGGGGTCCGGGCCGGTGCTGGCCTGCTCGACGGTGGCCAGCAGGCTGACGCTGACCAGCCTCCCGGTGTTGCCGCCGGCAGGCGGCGCAGTCATGCGCCCGCTCCGGCCGGGGCGGCGGCCAGCACGCCGATGTTCGCGCCGGCGTCGTCGACCAGGTGGAAGGCCCCGGCGGGCCCGGTCATGATGGTCGACGGCCCCGGCCCGTGGCCGTAGAGCTGGCAGCTGCCGGTGGAGATCACCCCGATGCTGATCCACCCCTCCCGGTAGCCCCGGCCGAACCGGTGATCCTGGTCGGCCATGGCCACCACGTCGCCGATGCGCAGGCCCTCCAGGCCGAGCGAGAGGTCCTCGCCCAGCCCGGCGTAGGCGCCCATCAGGTCGGTGTTGGCGTACTCCGAGGCCATCCCGGCCCCGGCCCCGATGGCGTCGGCCGGCACCCGGGCCGCCACGTGCACCTCAAGCCGGCCGTCGGCCCTGGTCCCGCCGGCCAGCGCGGCCAGCAGCCGCGGCGAGCAGTTCTTGACCGTCACGCCCGGGTGGCCGGCCAGGGCCAGCCCCTGGCCGACCGCGTGCACGGTGACCTGGTCTCCGGTGGTGACCCGGCGCATCAGCGCCTCGGGCATGTCGGTCAGCACGTAGGCGTGCTGGCCGATCACGAAGCCCTCGGCCCCGGCGGCCGGGCCCGAGGCGACCACGACGGTGTTGCCCACGCAGGACAGGTACTGGAGGGCGTAGTTGGCGGCCGGGTCGCGGTGCCGGACCGACAGGCCGGGCTCCACGTGGTCGCCGGCGTAGCCGGTGGCCGGGTCGCCGCAGTGCACGCCCAGCGTGACCCCGCCCATGCCGGGCAGCAGGAACGGCCGGCCGTCGGGATCGACCCGGAAGCCGTGCCGGTCGCCCAGCGGCGGCCAGACCTCGCCGGCCAGGATCTGGGTCACCAGCTGCCCCTGGTTGGTGTCGACGTTCACGACGTCTCCTTCCCCGTGACATTCCCCGCGACATTCCGCGCGACATTCGCCGTGCCCGGCCCCGTGCGGGCCCCGAACCGGAACCCGCGGACCCGGATGGCCGGCGCGGTGGCGCAGCCGTTCCAGACGTTGGGCACCGGCTGGCTGATCAGGCGGCGGCCGATGCCGTCGGTGCGGGCCAGCGCCCCGAGCACGCTCTCGGTGAACCGGCCGCCGGCCAGCCCGGCAGTCAGCCTGCCGCCGGAGATCAGGAAGCAGCCGTCCCGGCTGGTCCCGACGACGGTGCCGGCCTCGGCGTCGACCAGCCGGTTATACCAGAGCCGCTGGATGTACAGGCCGCGCTCGACGCCGGCGATGAGGTCGTCCTCGCTGGCCTCGCCGGGCGTCATGATCAGGCTGGCCGCCTCGGGGGCGGGCGAGGACTCGCGGGCGATGTGCGCGTGCCCGGTCGAGACCCCGCCGGTCGCGCCGGCCGAGGCCAGGTCGCTGACCGCGCCGCCGACCCGGCCGGCCGCGATCAGCTCCACCCGCCGCTTGGGCGTGCCCTCGAAGTCGAACGGGAACGGCAGCCCGGCCGGGGCCAGCGCGTCATCGGCGACGGTGATCGCCGCCGGGGCCAGCTCGGCGCCGGGCCGGGTGGCGGCCAGGCCGATGCCCGCCTCGACGGCGGGGGCGGTGAAGCCGAAGTCGGGCAGGAAGCCGATCAGCTCGCCGGCGGCCAGGCCGCCGAACACCACGTCGTGCACGCCGTCGGGCACCGGCACCGGCGTCCCGGCGCGGACGGCCTGGCCGACGGCCAGCGCGGCCCGCTCGTCCACGTCCAGGCGGGCGGCGTCCCGGCCCAGGTCGGCGGCGTAGGACGAGGCCGGGCCGACGCGCACGGTCAGCGCGAAGCCCGCCTCGGTCGCGGCCGCGTGCGCGCGCTGCCCGGCGCTGGTCACCACGGCCAGCTCGGTCACCGCCGTGGTCAGCACCCCGGCGGCCGTGCCGCCCGCGGCGCGGGCGGCGTTCATGATCCGGCCGGCCTGGGCGCTGCGCGCGCCCTCGTCCCAGGCCGCGGTGGCGTCGTGCCAGAGCCCGGCGATCTGCGGGGCGGGCGCGGGGCCGGCCACGCCGTACGGGGCGGCCGCGCCGGGCCGCCCGTCCCGGCGGCGGGCCAGCTCGGTGCCCCGGGCC
>JBOHCO010000468.1:0-9378 GCA_050698895.1 Streptosporangiaceae bacterium | reverse complement strand
GCAATGACACCGGACGGCCAGGTCCCCGCCACGCTGCGGGCCGGGGACCTGGTTGTCGACCAGGCCCGGTGGACCGTGCACCAGGCAGGCCGGCCCGTGGAGCTGAGCCCCACTGAGTTCCGGCTGCTCGTCTACCTGATGCGCAACCAGGGGCGGGTGCTGACCCGGGAGCAAATCCGGGCCGACGTGTGGGACCGCGGCGCGGGCCCTCAGCTCGAGATCGTCGCCACGTATGTCAGCTACCTGCGCCGCAAGCTCGACTCGCGGGGGCCGCCGCTGATCCACACCCAGCGGGGCGCGGGCTACCGCCTGGGCCCCGCTGGCGCTCGCCCGGCCCGAGACGACTAGTCGAACAGGCCGCGGATGTCGTCGGCGCTGAGGGCGGAGCCGAAGGCATTGCCGCTGTCGATGACGCTGGAGAACAGCTCGGCCTTGCGCTCCTTGAGCGCCATGACCTTCTCCTCGATCGTGCCGGCGGCGATGAGGCGGTAGACCATCACGTTCCTGGTCTGGCCGATGCGGTGGGTGCGGTCGATGGCCTGGGTCTCGGTGGCCGGGTTCCACCAGGGGTCGAGCAGGAAGCAGTAGTCGGCCTCGGTGAGGTTCAGCCCGAAGCCGCCCGCCTTGAGGCTGATCAGGAACACGGGCGCGGTGCCCTGGCGGAAGCCCTCGATGACGGCGGCCCGGTCGCGGGTCTTGCCGTCGAGGTAGCAGTAGGCGATGCCCTCGGCGTCGAGCCGCTCGGCGACGATCCGCAGGAACCCGGTGAACTGGCTGAACACCAGCGCGCGGTGGCCGCCGCCGGCGACGTCGCGCAGGTGCTCGAGCAGCACCTCGATCTTGGCGCAGGGCACGTCGTAGTGGGCCTCGTCGACGAGGCCGGCGTGCAGGCTGAGCTGGCGCAGCAGGGTGAGCGACCGCAGGATGGTGAACCGGTTGGCGTTCATGTCGTGGATCAGGCCGAGTATCTTCTGCCGCTCGCGCTGGAGGCGGGTCTGGTAGACCCGGCGGTGCCTGGGGTGCAGGTCGACCTCGAGCACCTGCTCCTGCTTGGGGGGCAGGTCGGCGGCCACGAGCTCCTTGGTGCGGCGCATGACCAGGGGCTTGATCCGCCGCCGGAGCTGGCCGAGCAGGTCGGCCTGGCCGTCGCGCTCGATGGGGCGGGCGTAGTAGTCGCGGAAGCGCTCGGGCCGGGGGAACAGGCCGGGCGCGGCGATGGACAGCAGCGCCCACAGCTCCATGAGGTTGTTCTCCATGGGGGTGCCGGTGATGGCCAGCTTGAACGGCGCGGTCAGCCGGCGGGCGCACTGGTAGATCTTGGACTGGTGGTTCTTGGCGAACTGGGCCTCGTCGAGGATCAGGCCGGACCAGTCGAGCTCGGCGTAGCGGTCGAAGTCGATCCGCAGCAGGGCGTAGGAGGTCACCACGACGTCGGCCCCGGCGATGTGCTCGGCCAGGCTGGTGCCGCGCCGGGCGCTGGTCTCGGCCACGGCGACGACGGTCAGCTCGGGGGTGAACCGGGCGGACTCGGCGGCCCAGTTGGACACGACGCTGGTCGGGGCGACGATCAGGAACGGCGGCAGGCCGGGCTCGGCCTGCCGGGCGTGCGCGATCAGGGCCAGGGACTGCAGGGTCTTGCCCAGGCCCATGTCGTCGGCCAGGATGCCGCCGAGGCGGTGCTGCCACAGGAAGGCCAGCCACTGGAAGCCGTCGAGCTGGTAGGGGCGCAGCCGGGCCCCGAGCGCGGGCGGCGGCTGGGCGGCGCCAACGGCCCCGGTCGCGGCCGCCGCCAGCAGGCCGTCGACCTGCCGTTCCCAGGCGACGGCCTGGCTGGTCACGACGCCGATCTCGGTCAGGTCCTGCCACAGCCCGGCCTGGAACCGGCTGATGCGCAGGCTGCCGTCGCTGGGCGGGGCGTCCTGCAGGTCCCTGGCCTCCTCGATGAGCTGGGCCAGCCGCTGCAGCTCGGGCTTCTCGAGCGAGAAGTAGGCGCCGTCGTCGAGCAGCAGGTAGGTCTGGCCCTGGCTGAGGGCCAGGAACATGTCGGCGAACGGGATCTCGTGGCCCTCGACCAGGATCGTGACGCCGAGGTCGAACCAGTCGGTGTCGCCGGCCACGGCGCCGGCGGACAGGCCGATGCGCAGCGAGTCGTCGGCGGCGCGGTAGTCGGCGGGCTGGCCGGTGACCTCGACCAGGATCCAGGGGTGGTCGGCCAGCAGCGGCAGCAACTCGGTGGTGAACAGCATGGTCTCGATGCCGCTGAGCTGAGCGCTCTCTGGCACAGCGGTGTCGGCCAGGCCGATGAAGGCGGGGATCGCGCGCTGCAGGCCGCCGCGGTCGAGCGGCAGATCCAGATCAAGGCTGGTCAGCAGCATCCGCTCGGTGTCCGGGTCGCGGTAGGCGGCGGCCGGGTCGGGCACCAGCGGGGTGCGGTGCTGGGCCTCGCCGACCTGATAGGCCCAGGCCCAGCTGATCTCGGCCTCGTGGCCGGCGCCGTAGCGGACGGACAGGACCAGGGTCGGGTCGGAGATCTCGGGCGGGGTGAAGGTCCCGTCGGAGGAGATCACCGAGGCGGTGTGCCGCAGCCGGGGGTAGAAGTCGTCGCGGAACCGGGGCAGCTCGGCGGCGGGGATCTCCAGCCGCTGGCCGCCCAGCGCCATCCGCTGGATCGCCGGCGGCACGCCCCTGGCCAGCCGGGCCAGGCCGAACCGCCAGGCGGTGTAGTCGGGGCCGCGGTCGGCCTCGCCGGGGTCGACGTAGACCAGGCCGTGCCCCTCGCCGCCGATGAACGCCAGCGGCCGCAGCCGGGTGCTGGTCTCCTCGATGCGGATGACCGGGGCGACGGCGAGGGACCCCGGTGAGGCGCGGGTGACGTCCAGGCACAGCTCGGCGTAGGCGTAGGTCGGCACCGGGCCGAGCTTGCGGCCGTAGAGCAGCGGGATGCCGGCCGCCTGCATCCGGTCGAGCAGGGGCCAGAGCTGGCCGGACTCGAACCCGCACAGGTCGATGGACTTCTCGTCGCCGTAGCCGCCGTAGCCGCGGAAGGCGGCCCGTCCGCCGGAGTGGTACACCGCGTACAGCTCCTGGAGCAGCTGCACGGCATCGGCCTGGTAGCCGTCCTGGAAGCGCAGGCTGTCCAGCCGGGACCAGGCCAGCGAGCCGGCTACCCAGCTGCCGCTGCGGCCGGGCTGCACCAGCCGGGCCTGCAGCCGCAGCGGCTGGCCGCCGGTGGCCTGGACCCGGCCGGGGCGCCCGGCGGGGGCCAGGCTGAGCTCGAGGCCGATGGGTGTCTCGCGCCGCGCGACGGCCGGGCGCGACGGCCGGTCGGCCAGCAGGGACTCCAGGGACTTCTCCCAGGAGACCGGCTCCGGGGCCAGCGCCCTGGGCGGCGGCACGCGGGTGGCGTTGGTGCCGGCCAGGATCAGCGCGACGACGTGCTTGCAGTTGAAGCCGACCGGGCAGCTGCACCGGCCGTCCTCGAACTGCGGCGGCAGCCCGTCGGCGAGCATGAAGAACGCGGTGGTCGAGTAGAACTCCCCGGTCCGGCCGCGCACCGTCCCGGCCAGGGCGCTGCGCGAGGCGTCCCACCACACGCGCCCCACGGCCCCCTGCTGGTAGTAGGCCACGCCCCTGGCGTAGCTGGCGCCGCCGACGATGTCCACCAGCGCGCTGGTATTAACTCCGGCAAGCACACTCCTCATGGCTGGGAAGCTATCCCCGCCCGCCGACACTTCGGGTGCCAAACACGCCAACCGAGCGCCCGCCGCCTATGAATCACGGAGGTGTGCTTCATGATCCCGGAAGTCCGTCAGCGCTCGCGGAGCACCTGCGAGATCGCTCATCAGCACCGGATAAAAGCGGCTGACCTGCATAGATAGCTATAGCTAGCTCTAGTAGAGGTATTAGGCAGTCCTCTACTAGAGATCTAGTCAGTCCTCTAGCAGAGGACCGCTCGCTTCGAACGGGCTCAGTAGACGACCAGGCGTTGGCGGTCGATGAAGCTCAGGTCGCTGGACAGCCGGCTGTAGCGGGCCCGCAGGTGGCGGCGGCCCTCGTCGTCGCGGGCGCCGAGCATGGTCTCGACGGTGGCGGCCGGGAACAGGTTGATGATCTCCAGCGCCAGCCGCCGGGTCAGCTCGTAGCCGTGGCTCTCGATCAGCTCCAGCGCCCTGGCCAGCGGCGGCCGCAGGCCGGACCGGTCCGGGCCGGCGACGCCAGCCGCCGGGCCCTCTTCCGGCGGCGCGCTGGCCCGCAGGAACTTGTCCAGGATGGCGGTGAGCACGACGGCGATCTCATCGGTCTGCATGGCCCGGATCAGGTTCATCAGCGGCGCGGACACCTTGGACACGCCCCTGGCCACCAGGCGGCCCGCGGGGGTGACGACCTCGATCACGTCCCCGCCGCTGAAGTTGCCCTCGACCTTCTTGATTCCGGAGGCAAACAGGCTGGCCCCGGCCCGGATGCTCGCCTCAGCCGGGCGGTTGATCACGATGGAGCCGTGGCCGGCCGCGATGCCGGAGATCCAGCGATCCTCGGCCGGGAACCGGCCGCGGGCGGGCGGGACCCGGGTGCCGACGGGCTCGCCCTTGACGCAGGCGGTGATGACGCCGGGCTGGCGGGCGCCGGCGATGTGGGTCTCGATGCCGTTGTAGGCGGCCAGTTCGGCGGCGCGCAGCTTGGACCGCATGCCGCCGCGACCCTGGCCGGTCCGGCCGGTGGGCACGCCGCGGATGGCCGCGGCGGGCAGGTCGGCCAGGTGGGTGGCGGCCCCGGTGGTGCCGTCGTGCACGCCGGGCACGTCGGTGAGCAGCAGCAGCCGGTCGGCGCCGCTGGCCACGGCCAGGCCGACGGCGATGCCGTCGTTGTCCGAGCCGCGCAGGTCGGTGACGTCGTTGCCGTTGACGATGGGGATGATGCCCGCGGCCTGGCACTCCTCCAGCACGGCGCAGGCCGACGACATGGCCTGCGGCGAGCGCAGGTCGCTCTCGGACATGAGGATCTGGCACACGTGGCGGCCGGACACGTCGGACACCGAGCGGTAGATGTCCATCAGGAACGGCTGGCCGACGGCGGCGGCCAGCCGGGCCGAGCTGGCCAGCTCGGTGGTGCGGGCCAGGTAGGCCGACCCGGAGGCCACGGCGCCGGAGGAGACCAGCACGGCGCTCCAGCCGAGCGACCGGGCGCTCAGCGCGGCGTCGAGCGCGCCGGTGAGCACGACGGGGTCGGGCCCGGTGGCGCGGGTGACCGAGCTGGAGCCGATCTTGACGACGATCGACCTCACGTGGCCCCCGCGGGCTGACCGGGCGGAGCGGAGTCGGCGGAATCGGCGGGCCGCACGACGTACTGCCGCAGGCACAGGTCGTGGAAGGTGACCGGGCCGCGAGGGCCGGGCACGTGATCGACGTTGATGCCGGTCTCGGGCACGCCGCGCAGCTTGAAGCCGTCCAGCAGCCGGGTGCTGGCGTTCCAGAACGCGCCCGTGCCGTGATAGGCGCCCAGGAACTGGCCGGCTGCCTCGGGGTCGGCGGTGACGATGGCGGCGGCCAGCCCGGAGGTGCAGTCGTTGGCGATGCCCGCGGCCTGGGCCGGGCCGTCGGCCGGGGCCACGGTCACAGTGGCCTCCTGGCCGGGGCTCAGGGCCCACTCCTGGCCGAGCGGGTGGTCGTGCGGCGGCAGCGACGGGGTCACGCCGCGGGCCTGGAGCGCGGCCTGGGCCACGGGCAGCAGCTCGTCCCAGGCGCCGGCGCTGATGAGCAGCAGGTTCAGCCGGTTGCAGACGCCGAGCCGGTCCAGGCTGGCGGTGATGATCTGCCCGGCCAGGGCCGCGTCGGCGGCCCGGTCCAGGTAGAGCACGCCGCCGCCGTCCGCGTGGGCCAGGGTCCTGACCCCGTGCCGGGCGGCCTCGGCGGCCAGCAGCCGGGTGGTCTCGCCGCTGCCGCGCAGGATCACCAGCGGGATCAGGCCGGGCTGGCTGACCAGCTCCTGGGCGGCCTGCCGGTCGGCGGTGCGGACGAGCTGGAAGGCGCCGGGGTCGAGCCCGGCGGCGGCCACGGCCGGCCCGATGACGTGGTCGAACAGGGCGGTGGCGGAGCGCAGGGCGGCGGCGCCGGTGCGCAGCACGCCGGCGTTGCGCGACTTGAGCAGCTGGGAGGCGACGTCGAGGGTGACGTTGGGCCGGGCCTCGAAGTTGGCCCCGACGACGCCGACCGGGACGCGGCGCTCGGTCAGCGCCAGGCCGGTGGGAAGGCTGGCGCCGGGGAGCTGGCCCAGGTCGGTCTCCTCGGCCGGGAACGGCGCGTCGGCGAGCAGGCCGATCTGCCGGGCCATCTCGGCGATCCTGGCCTCGTCGAGCTGGAGCCGGTCCAGCAGTCCGCGGCCGAGGCCGGCCGCCTCGCCGGCCTCCATGTCGGCGGCGTTGGCGGCCAGGATCCGCGGCGCCTGGTCGCTGAGCAGGCCCGCCATGCCGCGCAGGGCCTTGTCGATGACCTCGGCCGGGGCCGGGCCCAGGCTGGAGGCGCCCGCGGCGGCCGCCTGGCCGCAGGCGATGACCGCACTCCGGGTGTTCTGTCCGTCTGCCACGACGCCGAGCCTAGTTGAGATGGCCTGGAGCTCGCTGGGCCCGGAGCCTGGCGCGGGCGGCGGTCAGCGGGCGCCACCGACCGCTGTTATGGAGGTATATATTTAGCTCTGTGAAAGACCCATCGGGGATGGACCTGGCGGTCAGCCAGGCGGCGGCCGCGGAGCTGCTGAACGCGATCGGCATCGTGCGGCGGACGGTGCGCCGGGCGGCGCGCCAGGCCTGGCAGCAGGAGCCGCTGCAGCCGGCCCAGTCGGAGCTGCTCCGGTTGGCGGCCGGCCGGCCGGGCATCACGGTGGCCGACGCGGCGCAGGAGCTGCGGCTGGCGCCGAACACGGTGAGCACGCTGGTGGGCCGGCTGACGGCGGCCGGGCTGCTCGACCGGGCGCGGGGCCCGGCGGACGGGCGGACGGCGTTGCTGACGGTCACGGACAAGGCCCGGCGCCGGATCGCGGAGTTCCGTGACCTTCGGTCCGAGCTGGCCGGCGCAGCGCTGGCCGGGCTGTCCAGCGCGGACCGGCAGGCGCTGGCCGGGGCGGCGCCGGCTCTGCGGCGGCTGGCTGAGCAGCTGGAAGCACCGGGCTGATGGAAGCACCGGGCTGATGAAAGCACTCAGCTGATGAGAGCACTGAGCTGATTGGGGCACCGGTGGGAGAAACAGAGTGACCTCGGACGCGACGGCGCTGGCCGATGACGCGCGGGCGCCGGAAGCCCGCAGCGCGGTGGTGTGCGCGGGCCTGACCTACCGGTTCGGCACCCGCACGGCGGTGGACCATCTGGACCTGCGGATCGAGCAGGGCCAGACGTTCGGGCTGCTGGGCCCGAACGGGGCGGGCAAGACGACGACGATCCGGATGATCACGACGCTGCTGCGGCCGATGGAGGGCGTGGTCTCGGTGTTCGGGATCAACGCGGCCGCCGAGCCGATGCGGGTCCGGCGGTCGATCGGCTACGTGCCGCAGTTGCTGTCGGCCGACGCGACTCTGACCGGCCGGGAGAACGTGGAGCTGTTCGCGCGGCTGTTCGACGTGCCGCGGCGGGAGCGGGCCGAGCGGGTGACGGCGGCGCTGACGGCGATGGGGCTGACCGAGCCGGCCGGGCGGCTGGTGAAGACCTACTCGGGCGGCATGATCCGGCGGCTGGAGCTGGCTCAGGCGCTGGTCAGCGCGCCGCGGCTGCTGGTGCTTGACGAGCCCACGGTGGGGCTGGACCCGATCGCGCGGACGGACGTGTGGGAGTACATCGCGGCGCTGCGCACCAGCGCGGCCATGACCGTCCTGATGACCACGCACTACATGGACGAGGCCGACACCTACTGCGACCAGGTGGCGCTGATGCACGCGGGCACGATCCGGGCCACGGGCACGCCGGGCCTGCTCAAGGCGATGCTCGGCGACGGGGCCACGCTGGACGACGTGTTCCGCCACTACACGGGCGGCACGCTCGGCGACAACACCGACCAAGGAGGCATCCGTGACGTCCGCCGCGCCCGGCGTACCGCCCGCCGTCTCGGCTGATCTGGCCCTCCCGCCGGAGTCATGGCCGGCCGTGCTGCGGCGGCTGGCCAGCCGCATCGGCACGCTGTGCTGGGTCGAGCTGCGCAAGATCCGGCACGACCGGACCGAGCTGTACACCCGGGCCATCCAGCCCGCGCTCTGGCTGCTGATCTTCGGCGAGACGTTCACCAAGATCCATGCCATCCCGACGCCGGGCGGCATCCCGTACCTGGCTTACCTGGCGCCGGGCATCCTGGCCCAGTCGGCACTGTTCATCGCGATCTTCTACGGCATCCAGATCATCTGGGAGCGGGACGCGGGGGTGCTGACCAAACTGATGGTCACGCCGACCCCGCGGGCCGCGCTGATCAGCGGCAAGGCGTTCGCGGCCGGGGTCAGGTCGGTGGTCCAGGCCACGGTGATCGTGGTGCTGTCGGCGATCCTGGGGGTGGCCCTGACCGACAACCCGCTGCGGCTGCTGGGCACGGCGGCAGTGGTGGTGCTGGGCTCGGCGTTCTTCTCCTGCCTGTCGATGACGATCGCGGGGCTGGCGCTGTCGCGGGACCGGCTGATGGGCATCGGGCAGGCGATCACGATGCCGTTGTTCTTCAGCTCCAACGCGCTGTACCCGGAGAAGATCATGCCGGGCTGGCTGCAGGCGATCAGCAAGGCCAACCCGCTGTCTTATGAGGTGGACGCGTTGCGCGGGCTGCTTATCGGCACTCCGGCCCACCTGGGGCTGGACCTGCTGGTGCTGGTGCTGGCCACGTCGGCGGGCGTGACGGCGGCGGCGACCCTGCTGCCGCGGCTGGCCCGCTGAGCGCCGGGCCAGGTCGCCGGGCCGGGCGGTGCCCAGCGTCATGGTTGGCCCTCCGGTGCTGCTACAGCGTCACCAGAGGGCCAACCATGACGTTCGGAAACCAGGAGCTGGCGGGCGGCGAGCCGAGCCGGGCGGCGATGTGCCCGTTATCTGCGCATTTAGCTGGCGAATGCAGATCGTTGATCGGGCTCGCCGAGGCTAGGCAGCCGTCAGGCGGTCGGGCTGTCCGACCGCCGCTGCATGGGTCGTCCCGTGGCCACCCAGGCGGGAGTGGCCGAAGCCGCCACGTCGGCCAAGCCCAGAGCACGCTGGGACCGGCCAGGGTCTTCGTGTCCGCCCGCGGCACGGCCGGGGCCAAGGACAACGGCTGCACGACCGCGGCCTTCACGTCGGTGACCGACGCGGCGGCGGCCGCGCGGCAGGGCGGCACCGTGGTGGTCTGCCCCGGCCGCTACCGCGAGGACGTGCAGATCCTCAGCAAAAGG
>JBOHCO010000467.1:0-8939 GCA_050698895.1 Streptosporangiaceae bacterium | reverse complement strand
GAGTATTGGTCGCTCGAGCAGGCGAAGCTCGGCAAAGGCAAAGAGCCCCGGCTCGCCCGGCGTGTCGTCGTCGTCACCGGCGGCGCCTCAGGCATCGGCCTGGCCACCGCGCTGCTGCTGGCCGGGCGCGGCGCCCGGGTCGCGGTCCTGGACCGGCAGCTGCCCTGGTCCGGCCAGCCGCCGGCCGGGCTGGCGGCGTTCCCGGCCGACGTCTCACGGGACGGCGAGGTGCGGGAGGCGGTCAGCGCCGCCGCCGACGCGCTGGGCGGCATCGACATCCTGGTCAACAACGCGGGGATCGGCGCCGCCGGCACCGTCGAGGACAACGACGACGAGGAGTGGCACCGCGTCCTGGACGTCAACGTTCTCGGCATGGTCCGGACCAGCCGGGCCGCGCTGCCGCACCTGCGCCGGTCGGTCCAGCGCCGCGGCCAGGCCGCCATCGTCAACACCTGCTCCATCGCCGCCACCGCCGGGCTGCCCCAGCGGGCGCTGTACTCGGCCAGCAAGGGCGCGGTCTACTCGCTGACGCTGGCCATGGCGGCCGACCACGTCGCCGAGGGGATCCGGGTCACCTGCGTAACGCCGGGCACGGCCGACACCCCGTGGGTGAGCCGGCTCCTGGACGCGGCGCCGGACCCGGAGGCCGAGCGCGCCGCGCTGAAGGCCCGCCAGCCGATGGGACGCCTGGTGTCCGCGGACGAGGTGGCCGCGGCCATCGCCTACCTGGCCAGCCCGCTGGCCGGAGCGGTGACCGGCGTCGCGCTGGCGGTCGACGGCGGCATGTCCGGGCTGCGCGTCCGGTCGCCGGGCTCGCCCCGCTGACGCCGGGGCCGGCGGGCTCGGCTCGCCCCGCTGACGCCGGGGCCCGTTGGCTCGCCCCCCTCCCCCTCCCCGCCCTCCCCTCCTGCCGGAGGACATCGGCCGCGCCGTGGGGGCGCCGAGTGGCCCGGGGCGACCCGTCTGACCTCGGCTGACGTCGGCGGGCCGGGCCGACCGCCGGACCGGGCCGGCTACCCCGACCCGCCGCTGACCCGATGACTGCGACCGCTGTCACTGGCATAGATCAGATGTCTGATGGTCCAGCGGAGACCCAGACGGGCTGATCGCCACGGCGGTCGTGGCTGAAAGTAGCCTGTTAATGCGCCCGTATATCGGTTTGGTGACGCTACGCGCTCGGCGACGGTACCCCATTGACGGGACCGATACATCGGATCTATTTTCCTTGCACGTTCCTAGCGTGGACCTAGGAGGTCCGATGTCACCTCGCAGACCCTTCGGCCTTGTCGCCGCCGCCAGTGTCATGGTCGCCGCCCTGCTCGCGGGCTGCGGATCGAGCAGCTCGACGGGCGCCAGCGGCGGTACCAGCAGCGCCGCGGCCGGCTCCGGGCCCGTGCCGATCGGCGTGGACCTGACCTACAACAACACCGCGTTCTGGGCCGCCTACATCAACTACGAGAAGCAGTACGCCGGGCAGATGCACATCAAGCTCATCGGCCCGTTGCTGGCCGCGGCCAACGCCAGCCTGCAGAACCAGCAGATCGAGGACCTGGTCAACGAGGGCGCCAAGGCCGTCATCGTGAACCCGGAGACCGCGACCAGCCTGGGCCCGGCCATCAACTACGCAGCCCAGCACCACGTCCAGCTGATCTCGGTCGACACCATCGTGGGCGTGGGCAAGGTCTACATGGTCGTCCGGGCCTCCAACCTGCTCTACGGCCTGGACGCCTGTGCCTACATCAGCTCGCGGGTCAAGTCGGGCTACGTCGTGGATCTGGAGGGCGACCTGACCTCGTCCAACGGCGCCGACCGGACGAACGCGTTCAACTCCTGCATGGCCGCCAACGACCCCGGCGTCAAGCTGCTCAAGGAGCCCACCACCTGGGTCGACCCGACGGCGGTGACCGACGCGCAGAACGCCATCAACGCCTACGGCAGCCAGGTCAAGGCCATCTACTCGCAGTGGAGCAGCCCGGACACCGGCTTGCTGCCGCTGCTCAAGAACAAGCACCTGACCGGCAAGGTCATCGTGGTCAGCGACGACGGCGTGCCGTTCGAGATGTGCGACATCTCCAAGAACCTGATCGACGGCTCGCAGTCGCAGCCCGCGAACCTGTACGCCTACTGGGCGCTCAAGTACGCGGTGGACGCGGCCAAGGGCGTCAGCCTCAAGGCGGGCGACTCCGGCGGCGGCGCGCCCGCCCTGCAGATGATCAGCTACCAGGGCGACAGCAACCTCGGTGACCCGATCGTGGCCCCGTTCGTGACCAAGGCGCAGCAGACCTTCCACGTCAAGGGCGTGGACGGGCTGCCCGGCATGGTGCAGACCACCCCGGTGAGCGACGCCCAGCTGTGGGGCAACGTCTACGGCGCCGCGCACGGCGGGGTGTGCAGCAAGGCCGCGGCGGCCGGGTGACCGTGCCCGCCGCGCCCGCGGCCCCGGCGACCCGGCCCGTCGTCGAGGCCGCGGGCATCAGCAAGCGCTTCGGCAGCACCCAGGCCCTGCGCGACGTCGACCTGGCCCTGGCCCCCGGCCGCTGCCTGGGCCTGGTCGGCCGCAACGGGGCCGGAAAGTCCACGCTGGTGTCAGTGCTGTCGGGGATCTACGCGGCCGACTCGGGCCGGGTCTCGTTCTCCGGCGAGCCCGCGCCCGCCCTCGGTGACGTCACCGGCTGGCGCCGCCGCATCGCCACCGTGCACCAGCACTCCATGGTGGTGCCCGCGCTGACCGTGGCGGAGAACGTGTTCCTGGGCCGCCAGCCCGGCCAGGGCGGCCTGGTCGACTGGCGGCAGATGCAGGACCAGGCCCGGGCGCTGATGCGCGAATGGGGCTTCCCGATCGACGTGCGGCTGCCCTGCGCCCGGCTGACTGTGGAGCAGCGGCAGATCGTGGAGATCGCCCGGGCCATTGCGTCCGGCACCCGGTGCCTGCTGCTGGACGAGCCGACCGCGGCGCTGGAGCGGGACGCCACCGCGCGGCTGTTCGACCGGGTCCGGCAGCTCACGGCCAGCGGGGTGGCCGTGCTGTACATCTCGCACCACCTGGAGGAGGTCTTCGAGATCTGCCAGGACGTCGCGGTGATCCGGGACGGCGAGATGGTGCTGACGGCGGCCACGGCGGCGGTGACCAAGGAGCAACTGGTCGCGGCGATGGTCGGCCCGGCCACGGCGGCCGGTCCCCCGGCGGCCGGTCCCCCGGCGGCTGGCCTCGCGACCGCTAGTTCCCCGCTTACTAGTTCCCTGGAAACTAGTTCTCAGGGATCTAGTGCCACGGTCGCCGGGGTCGCCGGGGTCACCGGGGCGACGGCCCGGCTGACCGTCGACCACGTGTCGGCGGCGTCGCTGCGCGGCTCGCTGCGCGACATCTCGCTGGAGATCGCGCCCGGCGAGCGGGTCGGGGTCACCGGGCTGCTCAGCGGCGGGGTGGCCACGCTGGCCCGGGTGGTGGCCGGGGCCCAGGCCTACGAGTCGGGCCGGGTGCTGGTCGACGGTCGGCCGCTGACGCCGGGGCGGCCGGACCTGGCCCTGCTGGCCGGCGTCGGCTACATCCCCGAGGACCGCCAGGCCGAGGGGTTCGTGCCGCTTCTGGGCGTGGCCGAGAACGCCACCATGACCATCGTGGACCGGCTGGCCGGCCGGGTCGGCTGGCTGCGCCCGCAGGCCAGGGCCAGGGCGGCCGGCCCGCTGACCCGGCGGCTATCGGTGGTGTCGGCCGGGCTG
This sequence comes from Streptosporangiaceae bacterium, assembly GCA_050698895.1. GTDB lineage: Bacteria > Actinomycetota > Actinomycetes > Streptosporangiales > Streptosporangiaceae > DASUBV01. Next base: position 5,219 of record JBOHCO010000467.1, on the reverse strand, counting down.
GCCCAGCCGGTGGGCGAGCTGTCCGGCGGCAACCAGCAGAAGGTGACCGTGGCCCGGGCGCTGGTCCGCCAGCCCCGGCTCATCGTGGCCCTCACGCCGACCCGCGGCGTGGACGTGGCCGCCAAGACGCTGCTGCTGGACGAACTGGCCGAGGTGACCAGCGAAAGCGGCGCGAGCCTGCTGCTGGCCACCGACGAGCTGTCCGACCTGGTCATCTGCGACCGGGTGATCGTGCTGGTCCGCGGCGAGCGGTTCGCCGAGTTCACCGAGCCGCCGTTCGACCGCGAGGCCCTGATCGCCGCCACCGAGGGCCTGACGGAATGGTCCAGCCTCTGGGCGAATCCCGACCGAAGGGAGGGTCAATGAGCGAGCCATTGAAGGGAGCAGGGGAGGCGGGTGGGGCCGCCTGGACTGAGGAGCGAGAAGCGACGAAGGAGCGCGCGAGCGACGAGGGAAGGCAGCGTCAGTGGAGAGGGCCGGGGCGGCGGGTGGGGCCCCGGAGGCGAGCGGGCGAGCAGAGCCGGCCGGCGTCGGCGATCTCGCTGCTGCGGGAGGCGGCGCTGCTGCCGGTCATCATCCTGCTCGTCGTGGTGGGCACGTTCGTGAACAGCGCGTTCCTGACCGTGCCGAACTTCACGGGCATCGGGCAGCAGGTGTCGGCGCTGGGCGTGATCGTGGTCGGCGAGAGCCTGATCCTGCTCATCGGCGGCATGGACCTGTCGCTGGAGGGCACCTACGGGCTGGCGCCGATGATCGCCGCATGGCTGATCGTGCCCAAGGCCGAGTACGGGGCCGGGACACTGCTCAGCCCGTACCTGGCGCTGCTGATCATGCTGCTGGCCGGGGCGTTCATCGGCCTGGTCAACGGGCTGCCGATCGTCAAGGGCCGGCTGAACGGGTTCATCGTGACGCTGGGCATGACGATCGTGCTGGCCGGCCTGCAGCTCGGCATCGTCAGCGGCAACAGCGTGTTCAACCCGCCGGCCGTGTTCACCTACCTGGGCGCGGCCACCGTGGGCACGGTGCCGGTCTCGCTCATCGTGACGGTGGCCATCTTCGTGATCACCGGCCTGTTCCTGCGCTACCACCGGGCCGGCCGGGCCATCTACGCCGTCGGCGGCAACCTGGCCGCGGCGCGGGCGGCCGGGATCAAGGTGGACCGGATCAGGATCGGAGTCTACGTGGCCGGCAGCGTGCTGGCCGCCGTAGGCGGGCTCATGGAGGCCGGCCGGGTCAGCGCGGTCACCGGCCAGCAGGGATACCAGGAGGGCATCATCTTCACCGTGTTCGCGGCCGCCGTCATCGGCGGCGTGAGCCTGCGGGGCGGCCGGGGCAACATGGTCGGCGCCGCGTCCGGGGTCATCCTGCTCGGCCTGGTGCAGAACATCATGGACCTGTCGCAGGTCTCCAACTACTGGATCGAGGCGGTGACCGGCGGCGTCATCCTGGTCGCGCTGCTGCTGGCCCGGGTCATCGGCGGCGAGGCTGCCGCGGAATGACGACCATCCCGAATACCCCAAAGCACAGTCCGAAGATCCTGGGCTTCGAGACCCACGACGTGCGCTTCCCCACCTCACGGACGCTGGACGGCTCGGACGCCATGAACCCCAGCCCCGACTACTCCTCCGCCTACCTGATCATCCGGACCGACTCCCGCGACGGGATGGTCGGGCACGCCTTCGTGTTCACCATCGGGGTGGGCAACGACATCCAGCTCGCTGCGGTGCGCGCGCTGGAGCCGTTCCTGGCCGGCCGCGACGTCCGCGAGATCACCGAGGACCTGGGCGGCCTGTCCCGGCAACTGGTCGGGGACAGCCCGCTGCGCTGGCTCGGCCCCGAGCGCGGGGTGGTGCACATGGCCATCGGCGCGGTGCTGAACGCGTGCTGGGACCTGGCCGCCCGGCTGGCGGGCAAGCCGCTGTGGCGGCTGCTGGCCGACCTGCCGCCGCGCGAGCTGGTCGACCTGGTCGACTTCCGCTACCTCGAGGACGCGCTGACCCGCGACCAGGCCCTGGACCTGCTGGAGCGCGGCGCCGAGGGCCGGGCCGGGCGGATCGCCGCCCTGGAGCGCGACGGCTACCCGGCCTACACCAGCACGCCGGGCTGGCTCGGCTACACCGACGACCGGCTGGCCGAGCTCTGCGCCGAGGCCGCGGCCGACGGGTTCGGCCAGGTCAAGCTCAAGGTCGGGGGCCGACTCGAGGACGACATCCGCCGGATGGGGATCGCGCGCGGCGCCGTCGGCGACGACATCGCCATCGCGCTGGACGCCAACCAGGTGTGGGGCGTGCCGGACGCGATCCCCTGGATCCGGGCCCTGCGCCCGCTCGGGCCGGCCTGGATCGAGGAGCCGACCAGCCCGGACGACATCCTCGGGCTGGCCCGGATCCGGGCCGCGGTGACGCCGGTGCCCATCGCGACCGGCGAGCACGTGGCCAACCGGGTGGTGTTCAAGCAGCTGCTCCAGGCCCGCGCCATCGACATCATGCAGATCGACGCATGCCGGGTGGCCGGGGTCAACGAGAACCTGGCCAACCTGCTGCTGGCGGCGAAGTTCGGCGTGCCGGTGTGCCCGCACGCGGGCGGCGTCGGCCTGTGCGAGATCGTTCAGCACCTGTCGATGTTCGACTACGTGGCGCTGTCCGGCACCACCCGGGGCCGCATGATCGAGTGGATCGACCACCTGCACGAGCACTTCGTCCACCCGGCCGTGGTCCGCCGTGGCCGGTACGCCGCGCCGCTGGCCCCCGGCGCGTCCACCGAGCTGCGGCCGTCCTCGGTGGCCGAGTTCTCGTTCCCGTCCGGCGGGGCCTGGCGCGCGGTGGCGGCGGTCTGACCATGCCGGACGGGCCGCGGCCGGCGCCGGTGACACTGGGTCACAGCGGCCTGCGGGTGACCCGGATGATGTTCGGCGCCGCGCCCATAGCCGGGCTGTTCGCGCCGGTCAGCGAGCAGGCCGCGCGGGCCACGCTGGAGGCGGCCTGGGCCGCGGGCATCCGCGCCTTCGACACCGCGCCGCACTACGGGGCGGGCCTGTCCGAGCAGCGGCTCGGCGCGTTCCTGGCCGGGCAGCCGCGGCGGGACTACGTGGTGTGCACCAAGGTCGGGCGGCGGCTGGCCGACGGCGAGGAACTGGCCGACGGCGCCGAGGGCTTCTACGGCGCGCCGCGGCGGCGCCGGTTCCGCGACTACAGCCGGGACGGCGTGCTGGCCTCGCTGGAGGCCAGCCTGGCCCGGCTGGGCACCGACCACGTGGACATCGCGCTGATCCACGACCCCGACGAACACCCCCGGCAGGCCCTGGACGAGGCCTACCCGGCCCTGGACCGGCTTCGGTCGGAGGGCGTCATCGGCGCGGTCGGCTTCGGCATGACCCAGGCGCCGCTGCTGGAATGGTTCGTGGCCCGCGCCGACCTCGACTGCGTCCTGATCGCCGGCCGGTACTCGCTGCTCGACACCAAGGCCGGGGAGTCGCTGCTGCCCGCCTGCCGGGAGCGCGGGGTCGGGGTGCTGGCCGGCGGGGTCTTCAACAGCGGCGTGCTGGTCGACCCGCGGCCCGGCCGCACCTTCGAGTACCAGCCCGCCCCGGCCGAGATCCTGCAGCGCGCGCTGCGGCTCAAGGCCGTGTGCGCCGAGTACGGGCTGCCGCTGGGGGCCGTGGCGCTGCGGTTCGTCCTGCGCCACCCCGCCGTCACGGCCGCCGTCGTCGGGGCGCGCAGCCCGGCGGAGGTCGCCGAGGACGCCGGCTACCTGGCCGCCGAGATGCCGGACGAGCTGTGGGCCCGGCTGGCCGCCGTAGGCTTGATCCCGGCCGACGCGGGTGCGGTCGGGAGCGAGGCCGGGCCGTGATCATCGACGCCCACCACCATCTGTGGGACCCGGCCGCCCGCTCGCACGCCTGGCTGGACGCGCTGCCCGCGCTGCGGCGGCGTTTCGGGCTGGACGACCTCGAGGCGGCGGCCGTGCCGCTGGGCGTCACCTCAGGCGTGCTGGTACAGGTGCTGCCCGACGTCAGCGAGACGGAGGACTTCCTGGCCCGCGCGGCGGCCAGCCACGCCGCGGGCGGCACCGGCGGCGGCGGTGGCGCCGGCGGTGGCGCGGTGCCGGTGGCCGGGGTGGTCGGGTGGGTCGACCTGTGCGGCGAGGACGTGGCCTCGGAGATCGCCCGGATTCGCGAACAAGCGGGGGGCGACCGTCTGGCCGGAGTCCGGCACCTGGTGCAGGATGAGCCGGACCCCGCGTGGCTGGACCGGCCCGAGGTCCGCCGTGGCCTGCGCGCGGTGGGCCAGGCCGGACTGGTCTACGACCTGCTGATCCGTCCGCCGCAACTGCCCGCCGCGCTGCGGCTGACCGCCGATCTGGACCAGGTCCGGTTCGTGCTGGACCACGCGGCCAAGCCGCGGATCTCCGACGGCGTGCTGGAGCCCTGGGCCGCGATGATCGGCGAGCTGGCGGCCCGGCCCAACGTCGCCTGCAAGGTGTCCGGCCTGGTCACCGAGGCGGGCGCGGGCTGGCGGCGGGAACAGTTCGGCCCTTACGTCGACGTGCTGCTGGCCAGCTTCGGGCCGGGCCGCCTGCTGTTCGGGTCCGACTGGCCGGTCTGCCTGCTGGCCGCCACCTACGCCGAGGTGCTGGCCCTGGCCCGCGACCTGCTGTCGCCGCACCTGAGCCCGCCCGAGCTGGACGCCTTCTTCGCGGCCAACGCCCGCTCCCTGTACGGGCTCACCTGAGGCCCGTTTCCGTGGCCGGGGACACCGCCCGCGACCTCGCCGATTCCCCCGGCTAGGCCCCAGAGACCCCACGGGCAACACGGGCAACACGGTCCAAGAGTGGTTCGGATCATCCGGCCTATGGCACGGACAAACCGAACTGCTGCTGGAGAGCGGGGCGCGTGGGGCCGATGGGGTGGCCGGGGTCGGGCCCCGGGCCACATGTGCCACACCGGGCACACAGTCGAAGAGTGGTTCGGATGATCCGGCCTATAGCACGGACGATGCGAACCACTCAGCCTGGCCGGGGCTCATGGGGCGGGAGGGACGAGCCCGGGGGGTGGTCAGGACGGCGGCTGGGTGTCGGACATGGGGACGCGGACGCCGCGCTCGGTGGCGACCTCGTGGGCGCGCTCGTAGCCGGCGTCGGCGTGCCTGATCACGCCCATGCCGGGGTCGTTGGTCAGCACCCGCTCCAGTTTCTGGCTGGCCAGGTCGGTGCCGTCGGCC
>JBOHCO010000466.1:0-8038 GCA_050698895.1 Streptosporangiaceae bacterium | reverse complement strand
GGACCGGTCCGGCCGAGCCGGGCAGGCGGGGCAAGCCGGGCAGGCGGGGCAAGCCGGGCAGGCGGGGCAAGCCGGGCAGGCGGGGATCGAGCTGACGCCCCTGCACCGGATCACCGAAGGGGACGTGACCCGCTACGACCACCTGCGTATCGAGGCCGATCGCGGCGCGGGCACGGCCACCATCGTCATCGCCGGGCCGGACGGGCCGCCCGCCAGCCTGGACGCGCTGCACGCGGCCGGCGCGGCGGCCTGGCCGCTGGCCGCGGTCCGGGAGCTGGACGACGCCATCCTGACCCTGCGGGCCAACGAGCCCGGCCTGGGCACCTGGCTGCTGAAGAGCGAGGGCGACCCGGACGCGGTGACGGCGGTCAGCCAGTTCCTGCTCGCGCACCGGGAGGACTGGCTGGTCAACGAGATCATCCAGTTCTGGAAGCGCACGGTGCGGCGGCTGGACGCCACCTCGCGCAGCCTGTTCGCGCTGATCGAGCCGGGCAGCTGCTTCGCCGGCCCGCTGGTCGAGGTCGCGCTGGCCGCGGACCGCCAGTACATGCTGGAAGGCACCTTCACTGAACGCTCTGCCGCAAACACCGAGCCCCGGCCGGCCGCCGTGCTCCGGCTGGACGAGTTCAGCCTGGGGCTGCTGCCCACGGCCAGCGGGCTGACCCGGCTCGGGGTGCGGTTCTGCGGCAGCCAGGCCGACCTGGACGCCGCCCGCGCCGCCGCCGGCCAGGACCTGGACGCCGCCCGCGCCGCCGGGCTGGGCCTGGTCACCGAGGCCCCCGACGACCTGGACTGGGACGACGAGCTGCGGCTGGCCGTGGAGGAGCGGGCCAGCTTCTCCCCCGACGCGCTGACCGGCATGGAGGCCAACCTGCGCTTCGCCGGCCCAGAGACCTGCGAGACCAAGATCTTCGGCCGGCTGTCGGCGTGGCAGAACTGGATCTTCCAGCGGCCCAACGCGGCCGGCCCGGCGGGCGCGCTGCGCCGCTACGGCACCGGCCAGCGAGCCGACTACGACAGAAAGCGGGTGTGACCGTGTCTTCATCGGGGTTCGACGGGGGGCTCCCGGGGGTCGTCCCCCCGGACGAGCAGAGCGAGGAGATCGTCGGCGCCGCCCCGGCCCCGGACGGCCCGGTCAGCATCGTCGACTACAGCGAGCGAATCCCTAACAACGTCGGCCTGGCCACGGACCGCAGGCTCCAGCGCGCGCTCGAGTCGTGGCAGCCCAGGTTCCTGGACTGGTGGTCGGATCTCGGGCCCTCACTGCCGACCAGGGACGTGTACCTGCGCACCGCGATCGCCATCGGCCGCGACGGCTGGGCCAACTGGGGCCGGGTGCCGATGGAGGACTACCGCTGGGGCATCTTCCTGTCCGAGCGCAATCCCGGCCGCGAGATCGCGTTCGGGCAGCACAAGGGCGAGCCCGCCTGGCAGGAGGTGCCCGGCGAGTACCGCGCTGACCTGCGGCGGCTGCTGGTCGTGCAGGGCGACACCGAGCCCGCCTCGGTGGAGCAGCAGCGCTTCCTGGGCCGCACCGCGCCGAGCCTGTACGACCTGCGCAACCTGTTCCAGGTCAACGTGGAGGAAGGCCGCCACCTGTGGGCCATGGTGTACCTGCTGCACGCCTACTTCGGCCGGGACGGCCGCGAGGAGGCCGAGCAGCTGCTCCGGCGGCACTCCGGTGACCTGGACAGCCCGCGCATCCTGGGCGCGTTCAACGAGCAGACCAGCGACTGGCTGTCGTTCTTCATGTTCACCTACTTCACCGACCGGGACGGCAAGTACCAGCTCGGCACGCTCAAGGAGAGCGGCTTCGACCCGCTGTCGCGGACCTGCGAGTTCATGCTCCGCGAGGAGGCCCACCACATGTTCGTCGGCACCACCGGCGTGCAGCGCATCGTCCGGCGGACCGCGCAGCTCATGGCCGAGCTGGGCCAGGGAGCCAACCTGTGGGCGCACGGCGCGATCCCGCTCGAGGTCATCCAGAAGTACCTGAACTTCCAGTTCGCGGTGTCGCTCGACCTGTTCGGCTCGGAGACCTCGTCCAACGTGGCGGCCTACTTCACCGCCGGCCTCAAGGGCCGGTGGATGGAGACCCGGCGGGACGACGACCACGAGCTGGCCGAGGCGACCATGACGGTCCCGGACCTGGCCGACGGCGCCATCGGGACCCGGACCGTGCCCCTGCTGACCGCGCTCAACCTGGACCTGCGCAACGAGTACGTGGCCGACTGCGCCCGCGGCCTGCGCAAGTGGAACGCCGAGCTGGCCGACGCCGGCCTGGAGCAGCGGCTGACGCTGCCGCACGAGGGCTTCAGCCGCCGGGTCGGCGTGTTCGCCGGCCACCACATCAGCCCGGACGGCGAGCTGCTGACCGAGGGCGAGCGGGAGCGGCGGGCCGGCGACTGGCTGCCCACCGACGACGACCGGGCCGCGGTGGCCGAGCTGATGGTGGCGCACTACGAGCCGGGCGAGTTCGCGAGCTGGATCGCGCCGCCCAGCGTGGGCATCAACGAGCTGCCCGTCGAGTACGACTACGTCCGTTTCTGACCAACGGCCCGCGAGGATCGGGGAGACTTCCGTGGTGGATACACGGGTGGACGCCTTCAACGCAGCCCAGTGGCTGCTGGGCCGCAACGCTGCCGCGACGCCCGGCCGGGTCGCGGTCACCGCCGTCGACGCCGACGGCACCGCCCGCGACCTGACCTACGGCGAGCTCGATGAGCTGGCCTGGCAGGCAGCCGGCGCGCTGGTCGCGGCCGGCGTGCGGGCCGAGGAGCGGCTGCTGCTGTGCCTGGCCGACTCGCCCGAGTTGCTGACCCTGTTCCTGGGCGGCCTGTACATCGGCGCGGTGCCGGTGCCGGTCAGCACCATGGTCACCGCCGGGGACCTGGTCACGCTGGCCGCCGACAGCCGGGCCCGGCTGATCGCGGTCAGCCCCGAGTTCACCGGCGCCGCCACCGACGCGGCCGGCCTGCCCGGCGTCCGCGAGGTCGTGGTCGCCGGCGAGACCGAGGACCTGGCGCCGCTGCTGGTGCCGCGGCGGGCCCAGTCCGGGCAGCGCTGGCCCGGGGGACCACCCCCCGGACCCCCCAGCACGAGACCCCGGACCAGGACGCTGCGCGGGTTCCTGGCCGCGGCCGCCCCGGCCGACCTGGCCGCGGCCCGCGACGCGCGGCCCACGCTGCCCGACAGCCCGGCCTTCTGGCTGTACACCTCGGGCACCACCGGCACGCCCAAGGCGGCCATGCACCGGCACGTCTCGCTGCGCAGCACGGCGGGCACCTACGGGTCGCAGGTGCTGGGCATCAGGCCCGACGACGTCTGCTACTCGGCGGCCAAGTTCTTCTTCGCCTACGGCCTCGGCAATACGCTGACGTTCCCGTTCTCGGTCGGCGCGCGGGCCATCCTGGACCGGGTCCGGGCCACCCCGCAGCGGCTGGCCAGCGTGCTGACCAGCCTGCGGCCCACGCTGTTCTTCGCCGCGCCGACCGCCTACGCCGCCATGCTGGCCGCCGACCTGCCCGCCGACACCTTCGCCAGCGTGCGGCTGGGGGTCAGCGCGGGCGAGGCCTTCCCGGCCGACCTCTACCAGCGCTTCACCGACCGGTTCGGCATCGAGATCCTGGACGGGATCGGGTCCACCGAGGCCCTGCACATCTTCCTGTCCAACCGGCCGGGCCGGGTGCGGCCCGGCACCACCGGCGAGGTCGTGCCGGGCTACGAGCTGCGCATCGAGGACGCCGCCGGCCAGCCGGTGCCCGACGGCGAGCCGGGCAGCCTGTACGTCAAGGGCGACTCCATCGCCAGCGGCTACTGGTGCCGCAGCGCGGTGACCAGGAAGGTGTTCCGCGGCGAGTGGCTGCGCACGGGCGACATCTACGCCCGCGACGCCGACGGCTACTACGCCTGCCTGGGCCGCAGCGACGACGTGCTCAAGGTCAGCGGCATGTGGGTCTCCCCCACCGAGGTCGAGACCCGGCTGCGCGCCCACCCCGACGTGCAGCAGGCCGTCGTGGTGTCGGTGCCCGACGCTGACGGCCTGGACAAGCCGGTGGCCTGCGTCGTGACCCAGCCCGGCGCCGAGCCCAAGGCCGAGGAGCTGATCGAGTTCTGCCGGGCCGGCCTGTCCTCGTTCAAGCGGCCCCGGCACGTGCTGTTCCTGGACCAGTTCCCGCTCACCGCGACCGGCAAGGTGCAGCGGTTCCGGCTCCGCGAGCACGCCATCGAGGTGCTGTCCCTGGAGTCCGGTGCTTGACGGGCGGCTGCTGGTCGACGCGCACGTGCACGTGGCCCGGCTGCCCACCCTGTCCGCCGACTGGCAATCCTGGGCCCAGGAGTACGGCGACCCCGCGTTCACCGGGCTGTTCGACGCCGAGGGCCGTCCCCGGCCCGAGGCGGTGGACGAGTTCTTCGACGGCCAGGGCGCCGACCACGTCCTGCTGTTCTCCGAGTACAGCCCCAAGGCGACCGGGATCCAGCCCATCGAGGACCTGCTGCCGCTGGTGTCGGCCAGCCCGGCCCGGTTCCGGCCGGTGGCCTGCATCAACCCGCACCTGCACTACCCGCCCGCCGCCGAGCTGGCCCGCCAGGTCGGGCTGGGCGCGGTGGCGTGCAAGATCCACCCGGTGCACGGCGGCTTCGACCCCGGCGACCGGATGCTCTACCCGGCCTACGCCTGGGCGGAGGAGCACGGCCTGCCGGTGATCGTGCACTGCGGCACGTCCACCTTCGCCGGGTCCACGCAAGGCTACGGCGACCCGGCGCTGCTCGACCCGGTGTTCCGCGACTTCCCCGGCCTCACCGTGGTGCTCGCGCACGGCGGCCGCGGCTGGTGGTACGAGCGGGCCGCGTTCCTGGCCCTGATGCGGCCCGGCACCTGGCTCGAGGTGTCCGGGCTGCCGCCCAGGCGGCTCCCCGACTACTACGGCGCCTCCCTGCGCCGGCTCGCCGCCAAGATGCTCTTCGGCACCGACTGGCCGGGCGTGCCCGGCGTGGCGGCCAACGCCCGCGCCCTGGAGAAGGTCCTGCTGGAGGCGGGCGCGACAGCCGACGACGTGGCCGCCGCCCTGGGCGGCAACGCGGCCCGGGTGTTCGGCCTCGGCCGCTAAATTCGCTGTACTCCGGGCCGGGCAGTCCTGATCATTGTGGGCTGTGAGCACCCAGCGGCTGGCCCAGTCCCGGCTCGCCCCCGTCAGCCCGGCGGGCGCGAGTCCCGACGTCGTGTCCCTGGCCCCGTCCGCCATCAGCCTGGACGACGCCGACACCCCCTGTGACGTCGTCGACGCGCTGATCCTGCCCGCCTTCGCCGACGGCCGCCAGCCCTACGCCCGTACCGCACGGGTGCAGGAGGTCCAGCCCGAGGCCGCGCTGACCCCGCCCGGCAGCCAGGTTCTCCGGGTCGCCGAGGACTACGGCCGCCAGGCCTGGCTGGCCGCCGGCGACGGCTGGACCATCCGCTCCGTGCTGTGGCGGGCAGGCAGCGCCGAGGTAACCGTCACCGCTGTCACCGACGAGCTGGCCGCCGCCGTGCTCGACCAGGTCATCGCCGGGGCCGCCGCCGAGCGCGCCGCCAACGAGGGCGAGGTCACCATCGGGTTCTGGCACCGCCACGAGCGGCGCGGCCCGGTCCGCTCCGCCCGCCCGGTCAGCGCCGAGCCCTGGGCCGGCCTCCGGGTCAACTACGCGTCCGCGACAGCGGGGGCCATCGACCAGCTCATGGCGGTCACCCCCGACACCCTCAGCGGCCGGCTCATCCTGCTCTACGGCCCGCCCGGCACCGGCAAGACCACCGCCCTGCGCGGCCTGGCCCGCGAGTGGCTGCCCTGGTGTGACACCGACTGCGTGCTCGACCCCGAGCTGCTGTTCGCCGACCCTCGCTACCTCATGGAGGTGGCGCTGGGCGACGACGAGGACACCGATCGGTGGCGGCTGCTGCTCCTGGAGGACTGCGACGAGCTGATCAGCGGCGACGTCCGCCGCGCGGCCGGCCAGGCGCTGTCCCGGCTGCTCAACCTGACCGACGGCCTGCTCGGCCAGGGCCGCCGGGTGCTGGTCGCGATCACCACCAACGAGAACATCGGGGTCCTGCACCCGGCCGCCATCCGCCCCGGCCGCTGCCTGGCCCAGATCGAGGTCGGCCCGCTCCCGGGGCCCGAGGCCGCGCACTGGCTCGGCGAGCCCGACGGCAGCGCGGGCCCGATGACCCTGGCCGACCTCTACGCCCACCGCACCTCCCGGCCGCCCATCACCTCCGAGCAGCCCGCCCCCGGCGTCGGCCTCTACCTGTAAACGTGGCCGGGCGGGCCCGCGCCGGCCACGCTGAGTAACCGGCCGGGGATTGACCTCAGCGGATCTTCAATCTAGTTTGCGCATAATGAGGCAATCTGGGGGTGGCGTGTGACCGAGTTTGACGTGGTAGCCGCGCGGAAGCGGTTCTCGGCGCTGAGAGATCCACGGAGTGACGACTTCGTGTTCCTGGATGCCCCCGGCGGCACCCAGACGCCCGACGAAGTCGGCGAGGCCGTGGCCGGCTGCTACCGCCAGGCCAGCGGCAACATCGGTTTTCCCTACGCCACCAGCGAGCGCATCGGCGTCATCCTGGACGACGCCCGGGCCGCCACGGCGCGGTTCCTGGGCTGCGACGCCGAGGAGGTCATCTTCGGCGGCAGCATGACGTCGCTGAACTTCACGCTGACGCGGACCCTGGGGCGCACCCTCACGGCCGGCGACGAGATCATCGTCACCCGGCTCGACCACGACGCCAACATCGCGCCCTGGCTCGAACTCGCCCGCGACCAGGACCTGGTCGTCAGGACGGCCGACGTGCACCCCGACACCACGCTGGACCTGGCCGACCTGGAGCGCCAGCTCGGCCCGCGGACCAAGGTGGTGGCCTTCTCCTGGGCCTCCAACGCGGCCGGGACCATCGTCGACGCCCGCGCCATCAGCGACCTGGCCCACCAGGCCGGCGCGCTGGCCTGGGCCGACGCCGTGCAGTACGCGCCGCACGAGCCGATCGACGTGCGGGCGGCCGGGGTCGACATGCTGCTGTGCTCGGCCTACAAGTTCTGCGGGCCGCACCTGGGCATCGCCTGCGGCCGCCGCGAGGTGCTGGAAACCTGGCGGCCCTACAAGGTCCGGCCGGCGGGCATGGACCCCGTCGGGCACCGGTTCGAGACCGGGACGCTCCAGTACGAGCTGCTGGCCGCGCTGACCGCCACGCTGCGCTACCTGGACGACATCGGCGGCCTGGCCGCCACCGCCGAGTGGGAGCGCCAGCTCGGCGAGCGGCTGCTGGCCGGGCTGCCGCCCACGGCCCGGCTGTACGGGCTGCCCGGCACCGCCGGCCGCGTGCCCACCTTCCTGATGAACTTCCCCGGCATCGATTCGGGCGACCTGTCCGCCGAGCTGGCCCGGCGCAACTTCGCCGTGTGGAGCGGCGACAACTACTACGCCCCCGGCCTGTACGAGCGGATCGCCTGGGGTGACGCCCTGCGGGTCGGCCTGGCCCACTACAACACGCTGGCCGAGATCGACCGCTTCAACGAGGTGCTGGCCGAGCTGGTCAGCGGGCGCCGATGACCGCGGCGATCACCCGGAAAACCGACATTCATCCGCAACAAACTCGTTCCGGCGCAGTCGCCCGCGTCATGCTCGACGCCGCCGGGGCGGGCGGGCACCTGGTCCGGCGGCTGGTCGACGTGGAGCCGGACGCGGGCCACGCCGGGACGGCCGGGGCCGGGGGCGAGCTGTGGTTCGTGATCACCGGGACGGCCGAGCTGGAGGTGGACGGCGCCGTGGTCCGTGCGGGACCCAGCCAGGGCGTGCGCGTGCCGGGCGGGGCGGACTACCGGCTTCGGCCGGCTGGCCGCGAGCCGGTCGAGCTCGACGTGGTCAGCCTGCCCGGCCCCCTTGTTAATGCGGATGGTCCTGATGCTGAGGCTGGGCCGGCGGTCGTGGATCTGGACGACTGCGAGGTGGAGACCACCGGGAACCGGAGGGTCCGGGTGCTGTTCGGGCCGGGCCGGGGCTGCGC
>JBOHCO010000465.1:0-7906 GCA_050698895.1 Streptosporangiaceae bacterium | reverse complement strand
CTCAACAGCGCCGACCCCGACGCGCCCAGTGCCCTGGAGATCAGCCGCGCCATCGCCGCCCACCTCGGTCACCACTGGGACGAGGTGCTGCTGGACGACGACGCCGACCCGGCCCTCGGCGCCCACCCGTGGGACGCGGCCTACCCCATCGTGCTCGACATGAGCGCCGCCGCCGAGCTCGGCTACATCCCCGCCGGGGACTACGCGGCCACTGTGGCCCAGGCCGTCGACTGGCTGGTCAGCGCGGCCCGCGGCGGCCGGGACGCGGCCCGTCTGCCCGCCCCCGATGACCCCTTCTTCGCGCCCTTGTTCGACTACCCGGCCGAGGACCGCTACCTGGCCCGACGGCCCGCGGCGGGCGGCTGAGCCCTGGACGGGGGCCGGTAGGCTCGCTAGGGCGCCGCCGGGCGCCGACACGAGACTCACCGGGAAGGCATAAACGCGGTGCTGATGCTGGACGGGACGGACGGGCAGCTGCGGGTCCTGCTGCTGGAGAACATTCACCCCGACGCCGCCGCGCGGCTGGGCAAGGACGGCTATCACGTCGAGACCGCCTCGCGGGCGCTGGCCGAGGACGAGCTGATCGAGGCCATCGACGGCGTGCAGCTGCTGGGCATCCGGTCCGGCACGCACGTCACCGAGCGCGTGCTGGCGGCTGCGCCCGACCTGCTGGCCGTCGGCGCGTTCTGCATCGGCGTGAACCAGATCGACCTGCCGGCCGCCTCCCGGCGGGGGATCGCCGTGTTCAATGCCCCGTTCTCCAACACCCGCAGCGTGGTCGAGCTGGCGCTGGCCGAGATCATCGCCATGACCCGGCGGCTCACCGGCAAGAGCGCGCAGATGCACGCCGGCGTCTGGGACAAGTCGGCGGCAGGCAGCCACGAGGTGCGCGGGCGGCGGCTGGGCATCGTCGGGTACGGCAACATCGGCGGCCAGCTCTCGGTGCTGGCCGAGTCGCTGGGCATGACCGTGTTCTTCTACGACACCGCCGACAAGCTGGCCCTGGGCAACGCCCGCCGCTGCGGCACGCTCGAGGAACTGCTGGAGCTGTCCGACGTGGTGACCCTGCACGTGGACGGCCGGCCGGGCAACAGCGGCATGTTCGGCGCGGCCGAGTTCGACGCCATGCGGCCGGGCAGCCTGTTCCTGAACCTGTCCCGCGGCTTCGTGGTCGACCACGCCGCGCTGCGCGCGAACATCGAGTCCGGGAAGCTGGCCGGGGCGGCGGTGGACGTGTTCCCGCAGGAGCCGCGGGCCCGCGGCGAGGAGTTCACCTCCGAGCTGCGGGGCCTGCCCAACGTCATCCTGACCCCGCACGTGGGTGGCTCCACCGAGGAGGCGCAGCAGGACATCGGCGAGTTCGTGGCCGGCAAGCTGCACGACTACGTCTGCTCCGGGGCCACGTCGCTGAGCGTCAACCTGCCGGGCGTGGCGCTGCCGCACACGCCGGGCACGCACCGGCTGGTCCACCTGCACCGCAACATCCCCGGCGTGCTGGCCACCATCAACCAGGTGCTGGCCGAGCACCGCGTCAACATCGAGGGCCAGCTCCTGGGCACCCGCGACGAGCTGGGCTACGTCCTCACCGACGTGGGCACCGAGTACACCGACGACATGCTGGCCAGCCTGCGCGACCTGGACGTCACCATCCGGCTGCGCACCACGCGCCCGGCCTAGCCGAGCCGCGCGACCTGGAGGTCGTCCACCTCCCCGGCCAGCAGCTGCCGGCCCTCGGCCGCGATGCCGTCGTCGGTGACGATGGTGTCGGCGGCCGACAGCGGCCCGAGGATGTGCAGCCCGACCGTGCGCCACTTCGTATGATCGGCCAGCACGACCAGCCGCCGGGCGTGAGCGATGAACGTGCGGTTGGTCTCCGCCTCGGACACGTTCGGGGTGGTGAGGCCGGCCACCGGATCCATGCCGTGCACGCCCAGGAACAGCACGTCCACGTACATGGACCGGAGCGTGGCGTCCGCGGTCGGCCCGACCAGGGCGTCGGACGGCGTCCGCTCGTCGCCGCCGGTCAGGATGACGTGCGACCGGCCGTCGCCCGCCCGCTGCAGCTCGGTCCAGACCTTCATCGAGTTGGTGACCACCGTGACCCCGGCCACCTGGGCCAGCTGGCGGGCCAGCATGCAGGTCGTCGTGCCGGCCGACAGGCCGATCGCCGAGCCGGGCTTGACCATCGACGCGGCCAGGTCCGCGATGGCCGCCTTCTCCGCCTGCTGGCACAGGACCTTCTTGTCGAAGCCCGGCTCCTCGACGCCGCGCTGGGCCAGCACGGCACCGCCGTGCACCCGCTCCAGCAGCCCTTCGCGCTCCAGGCCGGCCAGGTCCCGGCGGATCGTCATCTCCGAGACCGACAGCTGGTCGGCCAGCCCGGAGATGAGCGCTGAGCCGTTGCGCTGCAACTCGTCCAGGATGCACTGCCGCCGCAGTACTGCCAGCATGCTGGGATCGTACCCCGTGATCACGACCGCGGCCGCTGCCGCCATGCACCGGGAATGGCCGCAACCGCCGCCGGGAGCAGCCGGTCAGGCGCTGCCCGGCGCGGTCACGAAGTCGATGAGCTCCTCGACCCGGCCCAGGAACGACGGCTCCAGATCGGTGAAGGACCGCACCGAGCCCAGGATGCGCGACCAGGCCGCGCCGGTGTTCACCGGCCAGCCGATGGCGGCCAGCACGCCCTCTTTCCACGGCTGGCCGCGCGGGACCTCGGGCCAGCCGCCGGCCAGCCCGACCACGGGCGGCTTGACCGCCGCCCATACGTCGATGAACGGGTGGCCCACGATCAGCACGTGCGGCGAGGACACCGAGTCGGCGATCCGGGTCTCCTTGGAGCCGGTCACCAGGTGGTCGACGAGCACGCCGAGCCGCCGGGCCGGGCCGGGGGAGAACTCGGCCACGATCGCGGGCAGGTCATCGATGCCGCCCAGGTACTCCACCACCACGCCGACGTCGCGCAGGTCGTCGCCCCAGATCTTCTCGACCAGCTCAGCATCGTGCCGGCCCTCGACGTAGATCCGGCTGGCCTTGGCCACCTTGGCCCGGCTCTGCGGCGCCGCTACCGACCCCGAGGCCGTCCGCCGGGGCGCGCCGGCCCCCGGCGAGTCCGGCCGGGTCAGCCGGACCGGGCGGCCCTCCAGCAGGAACGTGCTCGTGAGCGGGAAGACGCGCCACTTGCCGTGCCGGTCCTCGAGCGTGACCGCGTCCTTCTCGCAGAACACCACGGCCCCGCAGAACTGGCCGGCGCTGTCCTCGATGACCAGGCCGCGCTCGGCCGGCACCCGCGGCAGCTCGGCCTGGCCGGGCCGCGGGCGCGGCACGGCCAGCACGTCGGAGGCGTACCGCATGCTCCGCGCTGATCCGGGATCGCGCCGTTTCTCCGCCACGGCGATCAAGCATAAGCGCGCAAAACGCGCGAGCCAGGGACCGCGCGGAGCCGGCGCGCCGCCGTGCGCTCAGCTGGCCAGGGTGGCGTCCAGGTTGATCTCGGGCACGCCGGCCAGCGCCCGGCTCACCGGGCAGCCCGCCTTGGCCGCCGCGGCAGCGTCCTGGAAGGTCGCGTCGGTGATGCCCGGCACCTGGCCCACGGTGACCAGGTCGATCTTGGTGATGGTCGGCGCGCCGTCCACCATCCGCAGCGTGACGGTGGCGTCGGTGCGGACCGAGTCGGGCGCGTTACCGCCCTGGGCCAGGATGTTGGACAGCGCCATCGAGAAGCACGAGGCGTGCGCGGCGGCGATCAGCTGCTCGGGGTTGGCCCCGGGCCCGTCCTCGAAGCGGGACTTGAAGGAGTAGTCACCGCTGATGGTGTCCCCGGCGGTGAAGGTGCCGGTTCCTGTGGGCAGATC
Source organism: Streptosporangiaceae bacterium (assembly GCA_050698895.1). Taxonomy (GTDB): domain Bacteria; phylum Actinomycetota; class Actinomycetes; order Streptosporangiales; family Streptosporangiaceae; genus DASUBV01. The sequence goes on along the minus strand of JBOHCO010000465.1, from coordinate 4,052 downwards.
GCCCTTCCACTCTGCGCTTCCCTTGGCCGGCATCGTTACCTCCTGGGCTGTTGCTGACTCAGACGAACCGCACTCTACCGACCCCCTGCGCACCGGACCGCGCTGCCCAGGGGGAACGACCCCTTTAGCCCCGCGCGCCGCCGGCCGCCTGCAGGACCGCGCACAGGCGGGCGATCGCGGTGGTGAACGAGTGCGCGGGCGGGGCGGCGAATCCGACCACCAGCGCGGGCGCGCGCCGGGCCCCGTCGGCCGCGTACTCCCCGAGGCCGCTGAGGGCCAGGCCGCGGGCCGCCCCGGCAGCGACGACCTCGTCCTCGCTGGCCCCCGGCGGCAGCCCGACCACCGCGTGCAGTCCGGCGGCTACGCCGGTCATCTGCGCGGCGGGCACGTGCTGGCCCAGCGCGGCCGCCAGTTGCTCGCGGCGGCGGCGGTAGATCAGCCGGCAACGCCGCACGTGCCGGTCGTAGGTGCCCGACGAGATCAGCTCGGCCAGGGTGAGCTGCTCGGTCACGCTGGCCTGCCGGTCGGCCAGCTGCCGGGCCGCGACGACATCGCCGATCAGGTGCGCGGGCAGCACCAGCCAGGCCAGCCGCAGGCCGGGAGCCAGCGTCTTGCTGGCGGTGCCGGCGTACGCGATGCTGTCCGGCGCCAGGGCCTGCATGGCGCCGACCGCCTGCCGGTCGTAGCGGAACTCGCCGTCGTAGTCGTCCTCGATCAGCGTGCCCCCGGTCGCGGCGGCCCAGGCCGCGGCCTTGGTCCGGCGCTCGGCGGCCAGCGGCACGCCCAGCGGGAACTGGTGCGCCGTGGTGAGCACGGCCCCGGCCGCGCCGGCCAGGCTCGGTGTCAGCGCGCCGCGCTCGTCCACCGGCAGGGGCCGGACGGCCAGGCCGTGGGCGGCGATCACCTGGCGGTGGTGCCGGTGCCCGTACTCTTCGACGGCGAGCGTGCCGTCGCCTGCCCCCCGCTCGGCCAGGACCTGGGTCAGCAGGGCCAGGGCCTGGGTGAAGCCGGCGCAGACCACGATCTGGTCGGCCGCGGCCCGTACGCCGCGGACCCGCGCCAGGTAGCCGGCCAGCTCCTGGCGCAGCTCAGGCCGTCCGCGGGGGTCGGTGTAGCCCAGCGCCGCGGCCGGCGCCGCGCCGAGGGCGCGCCGCGCGGCGGCCAGCCACGCCGTGGTGGGGAACAGCGTCAGGTCAGGCACGCCGGGCATCAGGCTGTACCGGGGCCCGGCGGCGGCGTGCTCGCCGGGGCCGGCCGGCCCGGCCGGCGGGGCGATCACCCGCTCGGCGACCCAGGTGCCGGAGCCGTGGCCGGCCACCAGCCAGCCCTCGGCGACCAGCTGGCCGTAGGCGTCGGCCACGGTGTTGCGCGCGAGGCCGAGGTCGGCGGCGAGCGACCTGGTCGAGGGCAGCCGGGTGCCGGGGGACAGCCGCCCGGCCTGGATCGCGCCGCGCAGCTCGTCCTCCAGGCGGCGGCGCACCCGGGTGCCGCTGACGTCGATCTCCAGATGAAGATCAGTTCCGTAGGTGGCCCATGTTTCTGGCATTGCTTTGGACCTTATCAGTGGGCCTCTTGCGGCCTAGGCTCAGAGACATGACGAACACTGACAGCGCCGTCCAGACCGTCCAGATCCCGGTCCGCCTCGGCTTCGACGCCCGCGCCGCCGACTTCTCGCGCGCGATGGGCCATCTCGATCGCGCCGCCACCAAAGAACTTGACCGGGTCGGATTCGACCCGCGGCTGCGCGAGCTGGTGCGCATCCGGGCCTCGCAGATCAACGGCTGCGCGTACTGCATCGACATGCACACCAAGGACGCGCGGGCCATCGGCGAGACCGAGCAGCGCATCTTTGCGCTGCCGGCCTGGGAGGAGACGCCCTATTTCACGCTCCGTGAGCGCGCGGCCCTCGCGTTTACCGAGGCGGTGACGCTGCTGGCCAACGATCACGTGCCGGCCAGCGCCTATGCCGCGGTGGCCGCGGAATTCTCCGAGGACGAGGTGGCCGCGCTGCTGAGCCTCATCGTGACGATCAATGCCTGGAACGCCATCGCGGTCAGCACCAGGGCCTGGGTTCCGGGGTCCTACCAGCCATAAGGCAGAGCGCAACATGCACATAGCAAGCGCCTCCCGGTTCCGAATGGAGCCAGGAGGCGCTTCTTAATACCCGCTTATAATCGTCGCTATCAGACGACGAGTTCGCCCTCGATTCGCTTGAGGTTATGCCGGGCGAGGGCCAGGTTGGCCTTGGAACGATCGAGCACCAGATAAAGGAACATGTTCTGGCTGCCGGCGGCCGACTTAAGCAGCCGGATAATGTGGTACTGCTTGGCCAGCGTGATGAGGATATCCTCGATGGAATCGTTCAGGCGAAGCGATTCCATGGTCCGCATCTTGGCCCGGATAACCTCCGTGTTCCCGGCCGCGGCGACCTCGAGATCGAGATACTTGCCGCCGCCGAGAGCGCCCAGGCTCATGCCGCTCTCCCAGTCAACGAGCGCTACGCCGAGGGCGCCCTCGGTCGTCATGGCCTCCTTGAGCGCTGTCTCGATGTTCATTAACCTAAGCCCCTCCCGTTTGCCAATAAACCAGTACGTCACCGTAGCCTCGCCCGAGACAAGCCGCAACGAGAATGACAGAAAAACGCAGCACTTACGCATGGTAGTAATGTCGTTACCTACCGTCCACTGAGCGGCCATTCAGGTATGCGTATGCTCGGTGATTCTGCCCGACCGGCATGTTGAGTCAATGCGCTTGCGGTAGTCTCGGTGGCCTAGGTATTCGCGGTTAAATATCCGCGGGGTATCCGCGGGGGGGGCATTGTGTCTGGTCTTTCTGAGTCGCTGCACCGCATCCTGGAGATTGACGGTGCCCGCACGGTGGCTCTCGTGGACGTCGGCACCGGCATGATCGTGGACTCGGCCGGCGAGGAGCCAGCCGGGCTGACGACGGCGGCCGCCAGCCTGGCCGACGAGGCCCGGCTGGCCGGCGGCGCGCCGGGCTCCGAGCACTCCGGCGGTGACCTGGAGGAAATGCTGGTCGTCATGCCCGAGCGCGTCCACCTGCTGAAGGTCCTGAGCCGGTCGCAGGGCGAGGGCCTCATGCTGTTCGTCGACGTGGACCGGGCCCGCACCAACGCTGCCCTGGCCGCCATGCGGGTGTCGCAGTTCGCCCCGGCGGTCCTGGGGTAGCCGTGGACATCCCCCGCAGCGAGCCGGCCGACATCAGTTCCGTCGCCGACATCAGCGCCGCCGACATCAGCGCCGCCGCCGGCAAGGCCGCGGCCGGCGGGCCGGGCCAGCTAGAGCAGACGCTGGTCAGCTTCGCCCGGCTGCGCGCCTCGGGCCTGCTCCGGGTGACCGGCGAACCGGGCGGCTCGGTGTACCTGGAGGACGGCCGGATCACCGCCATCAGCACGCCGGGCGCGCCCGACCCCGAGGTCATCCTGCTGCGCTCGGGCCGGATTCCGGAGGCGGGCTGGTCGGCGGTCTACGCGGCCTCGGCCTCCGACGGCCGGATGGCCGCCGAGCTGGTCAAGCGCGACCTCGTCGGGGCCGGCGAGCTGGAGGCGGTGCTGCGCACGGCCCTGGCCGACGCCCTGTTCGCGCTGCTGGCCGGGCGGGTGGAGGAATGCCGGCTGGAGGAGGCGGCCACGCCGGCGCTGCTGCCGCTGGAGCCCGCCGCCGGGGCCGAGTGGCTGCTGGCCGAGGCGGCCCGGCGCCTCGCCGTGCTGGCCGGCCTGGTGAGCCCGGTCTCGCACGACCGCGACCGGCTGGCCGCCGTGCCGGGCGCCTGGACCCCGCGCGTCGGTCCTGGCGACGGCCAGGCCGAGATCCTGGCCCTGGCCAACGGCCGGCGCACCGCCCGTGACATGGCCTTCGTGCTCGGCCGCGGCGTCTACGCGGTCACCCTCCAGCTGTCCCGGATGTGTGACTCCGGGCTGCTGGTCATCGGCTCGACCCGCACGGCCGGCCTGCGGGCCGTCATCGCGGAGTCGGCGTCGCCCAGCCCGGCCAGGTCGGCCGAGGCGGCCGGCGGCGGCAGTGCCCCGCCGC
>JBOHCO010000464.1:0-3796 GCA_050698895.1 Streptosporangiaceae bacterium | reverse complement strand
TCGTAGGCGTGCCGCAGCGACCAGCGCAGCCGCTCGAGCTGGAGCGCGCGGAGCTCGTCGGTCGACGCCGTCTCGATCGGCTCGAGCTCGCCCGGCGGGGTGGCGGTCGCGGTCACGGGCTGCTCCTCAGGAGTCGTAGTCAACGGTGATCTCGGGGGTCTGCGGCAGCGCCTGGCAGGTGAGAACGTAGCCGGCCTCGACCTCGGCCGGCTCGAGCGCGTAGTTGCGGCGCATCACCGCGGCGCCGTGGGTGACCCGGGCCCGGCAGGTGCCGCAGACCCCGCCCTTGCAGGCGAACGGCAGGTCGGGCCGGGCCCGCTGGGCGCCGTCCAGGACGGGCGTGCCGGGGCCGACCGTGGTCGTGGTCCGCCGGCCGTCGAGGATGATCGTGACCTCGCTGCCCTCGATTCGCGCCTCGGCGTGCCGCTCCGGCTCGGGCGCCACGTCCTCGACGTAGAACAGCTCGCGGTGCACCCGCTCGGCGGGCACGCCGAACTCGGCCAGCACGGCGGTGGCGTCGGTGACCATGCCGTAGGGGCCGCACAGCCACCAGTGATCCACGGCATCGACCGCGCAGGTCACCGGCAGCAGCCGCCGCAGCCGGTCGGCGTCCATCCGCCCGCTGAACAGCTCGACCTCCTGCGATTCGCGGGACAGCAGGTGGACGAGCTGAAGCCGGCTGGGGTAGCGATCCTTGAGGTCGGCGATCTCGTCGGCGAACATCACCGACCCGGCCCGCCGGTTCCCGTACAGCACGCTGACCCGGGCGTCCGGGTGGGTCAGGGCCGACGCGGTGATGGACAGCACCGGCGTGATGCCGGACCCGGCCGCGATGAGCACGTGCCGGGCCGGGGCCTCCAGGTCAGCCGTGAACGACCCGGCGGGCGGCTGAACCTCGACCCGCTCGCCGGGCCGCACCTTGCGGACCAGCCAGCCCGACATGGCCCCGCCCGGTACCTCGCGCACGCCGATCCGCGGCGGGTCGCCGGCCGGGGAGCAGATGGAGTAGGACCGGCGCTCATCGCGCCCGTCGATCACCCGGCGCAGGGTGAGCGACTGGCCGGGCTGGAACCGGAACAGCTCGGCGTGCTCCGGCGGCACGTCGAAGGTGATGGCGGCGGCATCGTCGCACAGCCGGTCGACGCGGCTCACGGTGAGTTCCTTAAACAGCCGCCGTTGATTCACTGGCGGCATTTCAGATCTCCTTGACGTGCGAGAAGGGCTCCGCGCAGGCCTGGCAGCGGTACAGGTCCTGGCAGGCGGTGGCGCCGAACGCCGCGGTGCGCACGGTGTCGGCCGAGCCGCAGGCCGGGCACCGAACGGCGGCCGGAGCGGCGGTGAGCGTGATCGGCACGGGGCCGGGGGCGCGCTTCGGGGCCGGGCCAGGGGGCGCGATCCCGGCCGCGGCCAGCTTGCGGCGGCCGGCCGGGGTGATCCAGTCGGTGGACCACGGCGGGCTGAGCGCGGTCCGGACCTGCACATCGCCGAGCCCGGCCGCGGCCAGCCGGGCGGCCACGTCGCGGCTCATCTCGCGCAGCGCGGGACAGCCGGAGTAGGTGGGCGTGATCCAGACCACGACGCCGGCGTCGTCGGCGGTGACCTCGCGCAGGATGCCGAGGTCGCCGAGGGTCAGCATGGGCAGCTCGGGGTCGGGCACGGCCGCGGCGATGTCGCGGGCCCGTGCCCGGGCCAGCTCCCGCGTCCGCTCCCTGGTCACTGCTGAAGCGGTCACCAGGTCGCTCCGGGGTGGACGCGGGCCACGCTCTGGAGCTCGTCCAGGAGCCCGGCCAGCTCGGCCGTGTGCACGCCCCGCGGCTCGGGCTGGACCGGCCCATCCGGCCAGGCCAGGCCCGCCCGGCGGAGGACGGTGGCCAGCACCGCGTCGAATTCCGCCCGGAGGTCAGCCGGCCGGGGGGCGACATGCGGGGAGAGTCCTTGTTCAAGATCCGAATCGAGGAACAGCTCGGGCACCAGCGGGGCGACGGCGGCCAGCCCGGCGGTCATCCGCTCCCGCGAGTAGTCGGTGCCGCCGGCCAGCCGCAGCAGCCACTGGGCCGCGTAGTCGCGGTGGTAGGTGAGCTCCTGCACGCCCTTGGCGGCGACGGCGGCCAGCACCGCGTCGGCCGATTCGCGCAGCCGGTCCAGCAGGGCCAGCCGCCAGGTGCTGAACACCAGCAGCCGGGCGATCAGGCCGCCGAAGTCGGCGTCGCGGACCTCGGCCAGCCGGACGTTGCGCAACTCGTCCGGGCCGCGCCCGAAGGCCAGGTCGTCCTCGGTCCGGCCGGTGCCGTCCGCGCGGCCGGCCCTGGTCAGCAGCAGCCGGGCCTGGCCGAGCAGGTCCAGCGCGATGTTGGCCAGCGCGGTCTCCTCCTCCAGCTCGGGCGCGCGGGCCAGCCACTCCTGCAGCCGGTGCGACATGATCAGCGCGTCGTCGCCGATCATCAGGCAGTACGCGGCCAGCTCGTCGCCGGGCACGCCGTCGGGCACGGCGGTGTCCACGCCCGCCAGCGGGTCGGCGAAGCCGGTGCCGAAGGCCCAGCGCTGGTCGCCGGATTCCTCGGTGATCGCCTCGTAGGCGGTGTCAAAGCCCATGTGCTCGCCCCCGGTTCAGATGTGCGGGACTCAGATGTGCGGGACTCTGGTGTGCGGGACTCAGGTGTGCGGGACTCAGATGTGCGGAATGGAGTCGGGGATGTCGTAGAAGGTGGGGTGGCGGTACACCTTGTCGCCGCTGGGCGCGAAGAACGGGTCCTTCTCGTCCGGGCTGGACGCGGTGATGTCGGCCGAGGCCACGACCCAGATGCTGACGCCCTCGTTGCGCCGGGTGTACAGGTCGCGGGCGTGCCGCAGGGCCATCTGGGCGTCGGCGGCGTGCAGCGAGCCGACGTGCACGTGGTTCAGGCCGCGCTTGCTGCGCAGGAACACCTCGTACAGGGGCCATTCGTCCTTGCCGCCGGCAGGCGGTTCGGGGGGAATAGGGGGGTCGCCCCCCCTGGACGGCACGGTCATGCCGGTGCCTCCAGCGATTCTCCGGCCGCCTGCCTGGCCGCGTAGGCGACGGCGGCCTCCCGGACCCAGGCACCGTCCTCGTGCGCCGCGCGCCGGTGCTCGACGCGCTCGGCATTGAGCGGGCCGTCGCCCGAGATGACCCGCTTGAGCTCGGCCCAGTCCGGCTCGCCGAAGTCGTAGCCGCCCCGCTCGGCGTTCCAGCGCAGCTCAGGGTCGGGCAGGGTCACGCCGAGCGCCTCGGCCTGCGGCACGGTCATGTCCACGAAGCGCTGCCGCAGCTCGTCATTGGTGTGCCGCTTGATCCGCCAGCGCATGGACTGCGCGGTGTTGGGCGACTGGCTGTCCGGCGGCCCGAACATCATCAGCGACGGCCACCACCACCGGCTGGTCGCTTCCTGCACCATCTCCCGCTGGGCGGGCGTGCCGCGCATCATCGTCAGCAGCAGCTCGTAGCCCTGGCGCTGGTGGAAGGACTCCTCCTTGCAGATGCGGATCATCGCCCGGGCGTACGGCCCGTAGGACGACCGGCACAGCGGCACCTGGTTGCAGATGGCCGCGCCGTCCACCAGCCAGCCGATCACGCCCATGTCGGCGAAGCTCAGCGCCGGGTAGTTGAAGATCGAGGAGTACTTCTGCGCGCCGGAGATCAGGCGGCGGGTGAGGTCGGCCCGGTCGGCGCCGAGGGTCTCGGCCGCCGAGTACAGGTACATGCCGTGACCGGCCTCGTCCTGCACCTTGGCCAGCAGGATGGCCTTGCGGCGCAAGGACGGGGCGCGGGTCACCCAGC
>JBOHCO010000463.1:0-4074 GCA_050698895.1 Streptosporangiaceae bacterium | reverse complement strand
GCGCTCTGTGGCGGGTTCTGCTGGGAGCATGGCTGATGCGAGGCTGGAGCCGGTGGTGCTGTCGGATGACGAGCGGCGCACGCTGGAGAACTGGGTGAAGCTGCGGAGCACGGCGCAGGGACTGGCGCTGCGGGCGCGTATCGTGCTGGCCTGCGCCGGCGGCGGGAGCAACGTCGCGGTCGCGGCCAGGCTGCGCATCAACCGCAAGACGGTCGCCCGCTGGCGGGGCCGTTTCCTCGAGTTGCGGCTCGACGGGCTGACGGACGACGCGCGGCCCGGCGTGCCCCGCTCGATCACCGACGCGCAGGTGGAGGACGTCGTGGTCCGCACCCTGGAAGAGGTCCCCGAGGGCTCCGCGCACTGGTCCAAGCGGGAACTGGCCCGCAAGACCGGCATCTCGGCGACCAACGTGCAGCGGATCTGGCGGGCCTTCGGCCTGCAGCCCTGGCGCACCGAGACGTTCAAGATCTCCCCCGACCCGCTCCTCGTCCCGAAGATCCGCGACGTCGTCGGCCTGTACCTGAACCCGCCGCGGAACGCGGTGGTGTTCAGCGTGGACGAGAAACCGCAGATCCAGGCGCTGGAACGCACCGCGCCGGTGCTGCCGATGCTGCCCGGGGTCCCCGAGCGGCGCAGCTTCGACTACGAACGGCACGGCACCACCGACCTGCTCGCCGCCCTGAACATCGCCACCGGCAAGGTCATCAGCAGGCTCTCGGCCCAGCACACGGCTATCGACTTCCGCGACTTCCCGGACCAGATCGACCAGGCGGTCGAGCCCGGCCTGGACGTCCACGTGATCTGCGACAACCTCTCCACCCACAAGGCGCCCGCGGTCCGCAGCCGGCTGCTGGCCCACCCCCGGTTCGCGCTGCACTTCACCCCGACCTGCTCCTCCTGGATCAACCAGGTCGAGCGGTGGTTCGCCGAGATCCAGCGCCGCTGCCTCGACCGCGGCGTGTTCTGCTCCCTCGAGGCACTCACCACCGCGCTCCAGGAATGGATCAAGCTCTGGAATGACTCCGCCCGTCCCTTCAAGTGGACCAAGACCCCCGACCAGATCATCGACTCGATCTGCCGCTACTGCACACGGATCTCACGACCGGCTTACTAGCCGGTCGTGTCTCCGGTGGCCTGGACGGCGATGCCGTGGCTGGCGCACCGCGTGGTCCCTAAATCCCCAAGCATGAGTAATCATCGCTGATCAGGGCCTTGCGCTCGTAAGTATCCGCAGAGTACGTTGCTTGCCATGAACCTGTCTGACAGCCTTACGGCTTGCCTGCCTGACACTGCGACTGCGGAGGCGCATGGAACGTCGGCGGCCGATGCCTCCGAGGCGGACGTACGGGCGCTCCCGCTATCCCGGATCTCCCGGCGCAGCGTGGCCGATGAGGTGCGCGGGCAGCTGCAGTCGATGATCGAGTCCGGCGTGCTCAAGGTGAACGGCCGGCTGCCGTCCGAGGCGGATCTGGGCCAGCAGTTCGGCGTCAGCCGCCCGGTGATCAGGGAGGCGCTGCGGGGCCTGCAGGCGCTGGGGCTCACCGAATCGCGGACCGGCCGTGGCACGTTCGTCGCCTCGAATGTCTCGAAGCTGACCTTGTCGTTCGGGCAGTACTCGCCTGCGGACCTGAACGAGGTTCGGCGCAGCGTCGAGATGCCGGCGGCCAGCCTGGCTGCGAGCCGCCGGACCCAGCAGCACATCGATGAGATGCAGCGGATCCTCGACGCCCACGACCGGGTGACCAGCACCGACGAGCGGGTCCGGCTCGACGGCCAGTTCCACTGCGCGATAGCCCGCGCTACCGGAAACATGCTGTTCCTGAGGCTTGTGGAGGACCTGCGGGAGATCTTGCAGGAGCAGTCGCTGGCCGTGTCCGCAGTGCCGCACCGGCGCCTGGCCGCGGCATCCGAGCACCGTGCGATCTTCGACGCGATTGTGCGCGGAGACGCCGAAGGCGCGGCGGCCGCCGTGACCACTCACCTCGGTGAAGTCGAGATCGCCATCAGCCAGCTCGCCAGCCAGCGTGATCCCGGGTGACCGGGCCACATGCCTGCATGCCTGAACAGCCAGAACAGTGACGCGAGCACAGGGAGGGAGACGAATGAGTCTTGACGGGCGACGGGTCGCCGTTCTCGCCGAGGAGGCGTACCAGGAACTTGAGTTCTGGTATCCGGTCATGCGGTTTCGTGAGGAAGGAGCGGACGTCGTCGTCGCGGCGCCGCGCGCGTGATACGCGTACGAGAGCCTCCTCGGCTATCCCCTCCTGGCCGAGAAGGCGATCGGCGAACTCGACCCGGCCGGACTCGACGCCGTCGTGATTCCCGGCGGCGGGGCGGGCAGCCGCCTCCAGGATTCCGCGGCCGCGATCGACCTGGTCAGGAAGCTCAGTGAGCGCGGGGCCATCACCGCCGCGATCAGCTCAGGCAGCGCGGTGCTCGCCAGGGCTGGCGCGCTCAGCGGGCGCCGGGCAACCGGCGATGACAAGATCGCCCAGCAGCTCGGCGAGGCCGGGGCGACCTACGCCGAGGGCCAGGACGTCGTCGTCGACGGGCCGGTGATCACCGCCCGGGCCACCGACGACCTGCCGGTGTTCTTCCGCTCGATCCGCCAGGCGCTGCTGGAAAAGTGAGGAGAGGTTCCATGCCCAAGATCCGTACCGTGCTCGGCGACATCGCGCCCGAGGACGCAGGCGTCACACTCACCCACGAGCACATCCTCTACGCCAACCCCGGGGTCGAGTTCGACCGCAAGGCAGCCTTCGACTTCGAAACGGTCGCCGACGAGGTGGCCGCCACGATACGCGTGGGCATGGCCGACTACCACGTCAAGACCATGGTCGACATGACCGCCTGCGAGCTGGGCCGGCACCCGAAGCTCATCGCCGAGGTGGCCCGGCGCAGCGGCCTGCAGATCCTGGCCATCACCGGCTTCTTCCCTGAGCGCATCGGGATCCCGTACCACTGGAAGGTCCAGGACGTCGGCTACATCCGCGACCACTTCCTGGCCGACCTCACCGAGGGCATGGCGTTCGCGCACGAGGCGACCGACATCAAGGCGGGGGCCATCAAGATCGCTACGGGCTCGGGTGACAACCTCGGCGGACCGTCGCCAGACGGCCCGAACGGCACCCACATGACCGAGTACGAGGAGCGGATCGTGCGGGCCGCGGGCCAGGCCCAGGCCAGCCTCGGCATCTGCATCAACACGCACACCGAGCCGCAGGACTACTCGCTCCGGAACCCGGGGATTGAGCAGCTGGACCTGCTGGAGGCCGAGGGCGCCGACCCAGGCAAGGTCATCATCGGGCACGCCCTGGTCAACCCCAACATGGACCAGCTGCTCGACATCTGCCGCCGCGGCGCCAACCTGCAGATCGACCACATCGGCATCCCGTGGCAGAACCCGAGCGCCGAGGAGCTGGACGAAGCGATGGCCAACTGCGTCGTCGAGCTCACCGAGGCCGGCTACCTGGACCGGATGGTCTTCACCTACGACCGGTTCTTCCACCACTGCCGCGGACCGGTCACGGAGGAAGAGCCGGACATGCTCAACGAGCGCGTCGACTTCGGGTACATGTTCGACTCCTTCCTGCCGCGTTTGGCCAAGAAGGGCTTCACCGAGGCCGAGGTCGACAAGGTGCTCATCGACAACCCAGCACGGCTGCTCGCCTTCTGAGCCCGGAGGACATGACATGCAACTCGACACCGCCCGCATCGCCGTCCTGGCCGAGAACCAGTACCAGGAGCTAGAGCTCTGGTATCCGGTCATGAGGTTCCGCGAGGCCGGGGCAGTGGTCACGATCGTCGGCCCGGTCGCAGGCCAGGTGTACGGCAGCAAGCTCGGCTACCCGGTCGTCCCCGACGTGTCGGTCGACGACGTGGACCCGGCCGACTTCGACTGCGTCATCGTGCCCGGCGGCTTCTCGCCGGAGTCGCTGCGCCGCAACGCCGGCATGCTCGACCTGGTCCGCAAGGTAGAGGACAACGGCCGGATCGTGGCCGCGATCTGCCACGCCGGCTGGGTGCTCGCCTCGGCCGGACTGGCCAAGGGCCGCCGCCTCACCTGCGTCTCGG
>JBOHCO010000462.1:0-2139 GCA_050698895.1 Streptosporangiaceae bacterium | reverse complement strand
CTGGCCGGGCTGGGAGACGCTGGGCGGCCCGCCGTGGCCCCACGCGGCGGACCGGCCCGCTGCGGCGGCCTGGCCCGCCTGGGCGGCGTCCGCTGCGTCAGCCTGGTTCTGGGCGCCCTGGCCCCAGGCGCTGGGTCGCGCGGCCGCGCCGGCCTGGCCGGGCTGGGTGCCGCTGAACGGCCCGGCCTGGACCGTCTGACTCTCCTGGCCCCACGCGGACGCCGGGCCCGCGGCGCCGGCCTGGCTGGCCCGATCGCCCTGGCCCCAGACGGACGGCCGGCCGCCCACGTCGGTCGGGGCGGCGCTGGCCGTCCGGTCCGCTGCGTCGCCCTGGTCGGGCTGGGCGCCAGCCGGCGCCGCGGCCCGGCCCCACTGCACGGGCGGCCCCCCGGGAGCTACCGGAGCTACCGGAGCCACCGATGCCACCGATGCCGCCGATGCCGCCGGAGCCGCCGGGGCACCGGGACCGACGTCGGCAGCCGCCGCCAGCGGATCCACGGGGGTCGGCTGGGCCAGGTGACGGGCCCGCTCGGTCGGCGTCCGCACCGCCGCGGGCGGGCCGGCCGGGCCAGGCGGCTCGGCCACGCTCGCGGCGCGCAGCGCGACGGCGAAGTCCATGCAGGTCGGATACCGCTCGGCCGGGGACTTGGCCAGCGCACGGGAGATCACCCGGTCGATGGCCTCGGGCAGGTCGGGCCGCCGCTCGCGCAGCGAGGGCGGGGACTCCGAGAGCTGGGCCCACATGAGCGCGATGTTCTCGTTGCGCCGGAACGGGGGCTGCCCGGTCAGCATCTCGACGGCGGCGCAGGCCAGGGCGTACTGGTCGGCGCGGCCGTCGACGGCGCGGCCCTCGATCTGCTCGGGGGCGACGTAGTCCAGGGTGCCCATGAACTGCCCGGTCGCGGTCAGGCCGGACGGGGCCAGGGAGTGCTTGCTGAGCCCGAAGTCGGACAGGTACACGTGATCGGCACGGCCCTCGGCGGACTCGGCCAGCAGCATGTTGGCTGGCTTGACGTCGCGGTGCACGAGGCCGCGGGTGCTGGCGGCGTCCAGCGCCGAGGCGACCTGGGCGCAGATGGCGACGGCGCGGTCGACGGGCAGGCGGCCCTCGCGCTCGAGCAGCGTCCGCACGTCTCCGGTGCCGACGTAGCGCATGGCGATGAACAGGACGCCGCCGGACTCGCCGGCCTCGAAGACCGGGACGATGTTGGGGTGATCGACGGCCGCGGCGGCATGCGACTCGTGGATGAACCGCTTGCGGAACGAGTCATCCTCGGCCAGCCGGGGCGCGAGGATCTTGAGGGCCACGCGCCGTCCCAGCTTGACGTCGAGGGCCCGGTACACGGTGGCCATCCCGCCGTGGCCGATCTCGGCCTCGACGCGGTAGCCGGCGATCTGCCCGCCTCCGCCGAGCGCGGCGACGTCGAACGCGCCAGTCTGAATCGCGCTCGCGTCAGCCGAAGCCGAGCCGGTCTCCTCGGTCACCGAGCCTCCAGCGTGGGACCTGCTCGCACTCCGGTCGCCGCCCGCTATCGGCCGCAGAAGCGCACGTGCCTGGGTGCAGGGCGGGGACCAACCAGTTTAGTCGGGACGAGCCCGCTCGGCACCTGTCAAACCATAGCCAAGGGGGCGGGCAGTTCAGGCCGGAGTCAGGCCGGAGTCAGGCCTAGGTCGGATCCGCCAGGATGCTCGAGCGGCTGGTTGACGAGGCTATGGGCGGCCATGACCAGGTAATCCCAGAGCTCCTTGTCGAGCGCGGGGTCCAGGTCGAGCTCGTCCAGGGCGGTGCGCATGTGCCGGAGCCAGGCGTCGCGCTCGGCGTCGCCGATGCGGAAGTGGACGTGCCGCATCCGCAGGCGGGGGTGGCCGCGCAGCTCGTTGTAGGTGGCCGGGCCGCCCCAGTACTGCATGAGGAACAGCCGCAGGTGCTCCTCGGCGGGCCCGAGGTCGCGGCTGGGATACACGGGCCGCAGCTCGGGATCGGCCGCGACCTCCTCGTAGAACCGGTGCACGAGGCGGCGGAAGGCGGGCTCGCCGCCGACGGCCTCGTAGAAGCTCACTGTCTCGGTGTCATCCATAACGCGCTCCAGGTTACGTTCAGCCGCCGCCGCCCGAGCCGCCCGGCCCGCCGCCGGCCCC
>JBOHCO010000461.1:0-3940 GCA_050698895.1 Streptosporangiaceae bacterium | reverse complement strand
GCCGGCGGCGACGGCTGGCTGCACGGCGGTGGCGACCCGGCTGACCTGCCCGGCCTGCTGGACCGGCTGGCCGGGCTGCGCCGCGCGGAGGGCACCGCGGACCGCCCGTTCGAGGTGCACGTCATCTCGGCCGACGCCTACACGGCGGACGGGGTGCGGCGGCTGGAGGACCAGGGCGTGACCGACGTGATCGTGGGCTTCCGCTGGCCTTACGAGACCGGGCCGGATACCGAGCCGCTCGCGGCCAAGCTGGACCACCTGCGCCAGTACGCCGACACCGTGATCGCGGCGGTGCGGGGCTAGCTGCGGCCCTAGCTATCTACGGGGCAGGCCGCTAGCGCAGCAGCAGCCGGGCGGCCAGCTCCAGGTGGTTGCTCACGTCGCTGGCCGAGGCCCGCCGGGTCACCCAGGCGACCAGGTTGGACAGCCAGACATCGCCGATGACCCGGGCGATGGCGGTGTCGTCGGCCGACGGCTCGCCGTCGTGCATGGCCGAGGTCAGCATCTGCTCCATCAGCCGGGCCACCGTGTTGACCTCGGCGGCCGCGCTGGGGTCGGCGAACATGAACGCCCGCGTCATGGCCTCGAGGAGCATCGGCTCGCGCTGCATGTTGCGGGTGATCCGGCTCAGCACGTACAGCATCCGGTCGTAGGGGGTGTCGCCGGGGATGGGCGTGCGGGCCAGCTTGTCCTGGGTCCGCTCGAACTCCCTGGCCAGCCCGGACACCAGCAGGTGGATCTTGGACGGGAAGTACCGGTACAGCGTGCCCAGGGCCACGTTGGCCTGCTCGGCGACGGTCCGCATCTGCACGGCGTCGTAGCCGCCCTTGGACGCCAGCGCCAGGGTGGCGTCCAGGATCCGCTTGCGCCGCTCGCGCTGCGCCGCCGAGCCCAGCTCCGCGTCGGACGGGCCGCCCACCGCGCCGGTGGTACGTGTTCTCGCTGCTGCCACATGATCAGCTTACCTGCGCCGACCACCCGGACCGTGCAGCAGACCACAGCGTTGCGCCGCGGCGGGCCCGCTGGCCGGTCCTGGCTATAACGTGTTCTAATTTCCTAGACATCTCGGGAGGCGCGCCGCGTGGACTTCAGCCCGGACGAGGCTCAGCGGGCGGTCACCCGCGCCGCGGCGGGGGTGCTGGAGCGGGCTGCTGCTCCGGCGCCCGGTGACCCCTGGGACTGGTCCTTGTGGCGGAAGCTGGGCCAGGCCGGGCTGCTGTCGCTGACCGTGCCGGACTGGCTCGGCGGGGACGGCCAGGGCGCGGCGGAGGCGGCGGCGCTGCTCACCGAGGTCGGCCGGCACGCGGCGCCGGTGCCCGTGCTGGCCACGGTGATGACCGGCGTGCTGCCGGTCGCCCGCTGGGGCAGCCGGGAGGTGCAGGCGGCCGTGCTGGCGGGCGTGGCGGCGGGCGACACGGTGCTCACGGCGGCGATCCGCGAGCCGTCCGAGCCCCGGCCGGAGGCGCCGCGGACCACGGTCACCCAGCGCAGCTGTTCCGGAGCATGGGTATCCGGGGTGAAGGTAGGAGTGCCGGCCGCCGCGGCCGCGCGCTGGGTGCTGGTGCCGGCCACGCTCGCGGGCGGCGGCACGGCGGTGGCGGTCGTGGACCCGGCGGCGGCCGGGGTGTCGGTGCTGCCGGGGCCGGGGCCGGGCGCGGAGGCCACGCTGCGGCTGGACGACGCGCCGGTGGCGTACCTGCTGGGCGGGACGGACGGGCAGGCGGTGGCCGGCCTGTACCAGCTGGCCGTGGCCGGGGCGTGCGCGGTGGCCGACGGCGCGGTGGCCGCGGCGCTGGCCATGACCACGGCGCACGTCGGGTCGCGGCAGCAGTTCGGCCGGCCGCTGGCCGCGTTCCAGGCGGTGGCGCAGCAGGTGGCCGACGCCTACATCACCTCACGCACGCTGCACCTGGCCGCCCAGTCGGGCTGCTGGCGGCTGGCCGCGGGCCTGGACGCGGGCGGCGACCTGGATGTGGCGGCG
Organism: Streptosporangiaceae bacterium; assembly: GCA_050698895.1. Classification (GTDB taxonomy): domain Bacteria; phylum Actinomycetota; class Actinomycetes; order Streptosporangiales; family Streptosporangiaceae; genus DASUBV01. The sequence goes on along the minus strand of JBOHCO010000461.1, from coordinate 1,959 downwards.
TACTGGCTGGCCGAGCACGGCCCGCCCGCCCTGCGGACGTGCCACCACCTGCACGGCGGCCTGGGCATGGATGTCAGCTACCCGCTGCACCGGTACTCGGCGCTGGTCAGCGACCTGGTCCGGCTGGTCGGCGGCGCGGACTACGCGCTGGACCGGCTGGGGGAGCGGGCCGGCGCCGGGGCGTTCGGTTAGGGGCGGGATGGACCTGGAGCTGAGCGACGGGCAGCGGGCGCTGCGGGATGAGCTGCGGGCCTACTTCGCGGGCCTGGTGTCGCCCGCCGAGCGCGCCGCCATGCTGACCGAGCGGCACGGCGGGGTGTACCGGGAGGTGGTGCGCCGGATGGGCCGTGACGGGTGGCTCGGGGTGGGCTGGCCGCGCGAGTACGGCGGCCGCGGGCTGGGCCCGGTGGAACAGCAGATCTTCGTGAACGAGGCGGCCCGGGCGGACGTGCCGCTGCCCGCGGTCACGCTCCAGACGGTCGGGCCGACGCTGCAGGCGCACGGCACGGCGGAGCAGAAGGAGCTCTTCCTGCCGCGCATCCTGGCCGGGGAGGTGCACTTCGCGATCGGGTACACCGAGCCGGAGGCGGGCACCGACCTGGCCGCGCTGCGCACCCGGGCCGAGCGTGTGAACGGGGAAGGGCAGGTGGGTGGGGAGTACGTGGTCAGCGGGCAGAAGATCTTCACCACCGGGGCGCACGACGCCGACTACGTCTGGCTGGCCTGCCGGACATCGCCGGACGCGCCGCGGCACCGGGGGATCTCGATCCTGATCGTGGACACCCGTGACCCCGGCTTCTCCTGGACCCCGATCATCACCCACGACGGGGCGCACCACGTCAACGCGACCTACTACGACGGGGTGCGGGTCCCGGTGACGATGCGGGTCGGGGCGGAGAACGGGGGCTGGCGGCTGGTCACCGAGCAGCTCAACCACGAGCGGGTGATGCTGGGCCCGGCGGGCCGGATCGCGGTGCTGCACGAGGCGGTAAGGGACTGGGCCGCGGCGCACGACGGGCCGGACGGGCGGCCGCTGCTGGACCGGCCGGACGTGCGCCGGGCGCTGGGCCGGACCTACGCCGCGCTGCGGGTCAACGAGCTGCTCAACTGGCAGGTGGCCACGGCCGACAGCGGCGGCATCGCCGACGCCTCGGCGACCAAGGTGTACTCCTCCGAGCAGCTGCAGGGGCTGGGGCAGCTGCTCACCGAGGTGGTCGCTCGGCACGGCGACCCGGCCGACGCGGCCACGGCGGAGCTGGCCCGGTGGCTGGACATCCAGGTCAAGCGGAACACGGTGCTGACGTTCGGCGGCGGTGTGAACGAGATCCAGCGGGAGCTGATCGCGACCGCCGGGCTGGGCCTGCCGCGGGTGCCGCGATGACCGGGGACGGCGCGGCCGCGAGCCAGGCGGACTCGATCAGGGCGGACTCGATCAGGGCAACGGCGCGGCGGGTGGCCGCGGCCGGGGAGAGCCCGCCGCGGGCGGCCAGGGACCCGGTCAACCTGCCGATGATCCGCAACTGGACCGAGGCGCTCGGCGACGACAACCCGGTGTACGCGGACCCGGCCGCCGCGGCGGCGGCGGGGCACGGCGGGCTGGTCGCCCCGCCGGCCATGGTCCAGGCGTGGACGATGCGCGGGCTGCGGCCGGCGCCGGACCCGGATGATCCGCTCGGCCTGATGTCAGACGTGCTGGACCGGGCCGGGTTCACCTCCGTGGTGGCGACCAACTGCGAGCAGGCCTACCACCGGTACCTGCGGCCGGGGGAGCAGCTCACGGTGCGCAGCCGCCTGGCCGAGGTGACCGGGCCGAAGCGGACGGCGCTGGGCGAGGGCTGGTTCGTGACCACGCGGAGCACCTGGTACGCCGGGCCGGAGGCGGTCGCGTCGATGCTGTTCCGGGTGCTGAAGTTCCGGCCGCCCGCGGCCGCGGCGGGCGTGTCGGCGGCCGCGGCGGCC
>JBOHCO010000460.1:0-2857 GCA_050698895.1 Streptosporangiaceae bacterium | reverse complement strand
GCTCGGGCGGGCGGCACAGTCCGGATCAGGTAGGCCAGGTGAGCGCCCTCGCGTACGGCCAGCCGCCGCGCGGCGGCCCTAGGCCGGGGCCCGACCACCATGCGCACCGCCCTGGACAAGGCCAGGTTGACCGTCGCCTGACTCAGGCCGGCGCAGGCCAGGGGCACGGTGGTCACCGTGACGTGCCGCTCCAGCGCCCGCACGCCGAAGGCGGAGCACGATTGCGCGCTGGGCCCGGGCGGTGCGGTCGCGGCTGATGAGCAGCCCGCGAGCATCAGGGCCACCAGGAACCCGGCAGAGGCAACGCTCCGGAAGCTGCCGCGCATGGCCCGTCCTCTGACTCGGTCCGCCCGGCCCGGTCCGCCCGGCTCGGCCTGCCACCCGAAGATCAGCCGACGAAGCCCGCCGAGCGCACCGAGCGCACCGAGCTACCGCTCCGGGTCACCGGGCCGCTGGCTGCGCTCGCAGCGTGGCGGCCAGCTGCTCCCCGAGCTTGGCCCAGGCACCGTCGAACGTGGCGACGCCGTCCTCCTCAAGTTTGCGCACCACGGTGTCATAGTCGATACCCAATCGCGCCAGGCCGTCGAGCACCTGCTGCGATTCCTCGTAGTGGCCGTGCACCGAGTCCTCGGGTATCTCGCCCTCGCCCTCCTGGGCGATCAGCCGCAGCGTGGCTTCCGGCATGGTGTTGACCACGCCGGGCGCGACCAGGTCGGTGACGTAGCGGTTGCCGGGGTAGGCCGGGTCCTTGACCGACGTCGAGGCCCAGAGCGGCCGCTGCGGCCGGGCCCCGGCGTCGCGCAGCGCGGTCCACCGCGGCGAGGCGACGACCTGCTCGAACTGCTGGTAGGCCAGCCGGGCGTTGGCGATCGCGGCCCGGCCGCGCAGTTCCGCCGCCTCGCTGGTCCCGATCTTGTCCAGCAGCGCGTCCACGGCGGTGTCCACCCGGGACACGAAGAACGAGGCCACCGACGCGATGGAGGTCAGGTCATGGCCGGCCTGCCGGGCGCCCTCCAAGCCGTCCAGGAACGCGCCCATGACCGCCTCGTAGCGCCGCAGCGAGAAGATCAGCGTGACGTTGATGCTGATGCCCTCGGCCAGGCAGGCGGCGATGGCCGGGACGCCCTGCCGGGCGGCCGGGATCTTGATGAACAGGTTGGGCCGGTCGACCAGCCACCACAGCGCCCTGGCCTCGGCGATCGTGGCGCCGGTGTCGTAGGCCAGCCGCGGGTCCACCTCGATGGACACCCGCCCGTCCAGCCCGTTGGTGGCCTCGTAGGCGGGCCGCAGCACGTCGCAGGCCCAGCGCACGTCGTAGGTGGTCAGCTCGCGCAGCGCGGCGCGGACATCGACACCGCGCACGGCCAGGTCGCGCAGCTGGGCGTCGTAGTCATCGCTGCCGGAGATGGCCTTGGCGAAGATCGTCGGGTTGGTGGTCACCCCGACCACGTTGTCGTGCGCGGCCAGGTCGGCCAGGCCACCCGAGACCAGGCGGCTCCGGCTCAGGTCGTCCAGCCAGATGGACACCCCGGCTCGGTTCAGCGCGCTCAGTGCGGCATTCATGACATTCCTCCTATCTGAGGTTCGGGCCCCTTTGCTTGCCGCCCGGCGGGAGTGATCAGCGCGGCACCACCCCGGCCAGGGCCAGGAACTCGGCGCGGGACCGCGCGTCCGAGCGCAGCGTCCCGGTCAGCGCGGAGGTGACCGTCGTCGAGCCGAGGGCCCGCGCGCCGCGCAGGGTCATGCACGAGTGCTCCGCTTCCAGCACTACGCCGACGCCGCGCGGGCTGAGGTTCTCCTCCAGGCAGTCGGCGACCTGCCTGGTCAGCCGCTCCTGAGTCTGCGGCCGGGCGGCGAAGTGGGCCACCACCCGGGCCAGCTTGGACAGGCCCAGGATGCGGTCGCCGGGCAGGTACCCGACGTGGGCGGTGCCCGAGAACGGCAGCAGGTGGTGCTCGCAGACGGTGCGGAACGGGATCGCCCGGGCCAGCACCAGCTCGTCATAGCCCTCGTCGTTGGGGAACGTGGTCAGCCGGAACGGCTGGCGGTCGAACAGCTCGGCGTAGGCCCGCGCCATCCGCCTCGGGGTCTCCCGCAGTTCCTCGCGGCTCACGTCGATCCCGAACGCGGCCAGGAAGTCAGCGGCGGCTCGCTCGGCCGCCTCCAGGTCGACGCCGGCCGGATCGCTCAGGACCGGGTCGGCGACGAACCGCAGGTGCGGGTGCGCCGCCGGCGCGATCCCGGACTCGGCCGGGTCCTGGTCAGCTGGGTCGAGCACGAGCTCCTGGGTCATGGCTCTCCCGTATCGTCGTCGGATTCTGTACTGCCGGTGCTGAGGGCGACGCAGCAGCAGCCCGGCCGCGGCGCGAGCACCGGGCGCAGGGCCGGCCGGGTGCCGGCCGGGTCGCCCGACTGCATACCCGTGATCACGCCGTCGACCAGGGCCAGGTTCATGCCGCAGACCACCGCCGGATGCTCGGCGGCAAGCTGTCGGAACGGGCAGTTGCGCAGCCGGATCGTGCCGCCGGAGTCCCGGAACGGCTCGAATCCGTGCTCGGCCAGCACGTCCAGGGCCGCCTGCGGCCCGCCGTCGCCGGCCGCCCGGCACTGGCCGAGGCTGGCGCCGAACCGCCGCGCGGCCCCCTCCAGGGCGGCCTGGCTGGTCCCGCTGCCGTCGGCCTCGACCGCCGCGGCCAGCAGCCGCGCGGCCAGCTCGTAGTCCCGCGGCGGGACGCTGACCGCGAACTCGGCACGGGAACGCGCGTAGACCTTGGCCGGCCGCCCGGCGCCGGGACCGCCCCGGCCCGGCGACCGCCGGTAGGAGGCCGTCAGCAGGCCCAGCTCGACCAGCTTGTCC
>JBOHCO010000459.1:0-3051 GCA_050698895.1 Streptosporangiaceae bacterium | reverse complement strand
GGTCCGCCCGCCACCAGGTCCCCGCGCCACGCCCGGCGCATGGTGTCCAGGCTGGCCACCAGCCGCGGCGCCCGCTGGGCCAGCGGGACGCCCAGGCCGGCGAACTCCTCCTCGCGCCAGCCCAGGCCGACCCCGAGGGTCAGCCGGCCACCCGAGATCAGGTCGGTGACCGCGGCGTCCTCGGCCAGCCGCAGCGGGTCGTGCAGCGGCGCCAGCAGCAGGCCGGTGCCAACCCGCACCCGGCGGGTGCGGGCCGCGATGGCGGCCGACAGCGGCAGCAGCGAGGGCAGGTAGCCGTCGTCCACGAAGTGATGCTCGGAGACCCAGACCGAGTCCAGGCCGTCCTGCTCGGCCTGCTCGGCCAGCTCCAGGGCCTGGGCGTAGAGCTCGGTGTCGGAGCGCGGGTCACCGGGGTAGCGCTGGCAGGTGATCAGGCCGAAGCCCAGCGAGAGGCTCACGCGACGGCCTGGCCGGCCGGGCCCGGCGCGTCCTGGGCGACCGGGGAGGGCTTGGCCAGGAACCCGGAGTAGTCCAGCTCCCGGTACGGCTCGGTGCACGGGTTGCCGTCGGTCAGCCACATCCGCCCGGCGGCCAGGTCCATCAGCACCGAGGTCGCGGTCAGGCCCTGGTCGGCGGGTGCCATCCGGGAGTCCGGGTGGCAGCAGATGGCCGACGGGTAGTTGGCGTGGTCGGACAGCAGGGCCCGGAACGCGGCCAGCGAGTGGTCCGGCGCGGCCGCGACGCCGGCCCGCAGCCGCTGGAGCCGGACCGGGCTGTCGGGCATGGCCCAGACCGAGACATCCCGGCGGGCGAAACGCTCGCTCAGGAAGTGGTTGGTGTGCAGCGCGATCCCGTCGGCGTCCGGGAACACGACGTACAGCCGGGAGAAGTCGCCCGGCGAGCCCTCCACGTCCAGCACGACGCCGTCCCGGTGCGCGATCAGGTAGTTGGCCGACGAGGAGCGGACGCCGGCCTGCAAGGTGATGAGCGCGTCGGACACGTTCTCGGCGTCCATGATGGCCCGCAGCAGCACGTGGTAGGGCACCCCCGGCTCGCCGGTGTCGTCCGCCGTGACCAGGGCGTTGGTCACCAGGCCCAGCCCGGAGGAGTTCATGCCCGTCTTGGCCAGCAGCCCGGCCTCGACCACGGTGACGAAGTCGGGTCCCTCGTCCTGCCGGGCCTCCAGCACCACGACCGTGCCGGCCACGTGCGGCAGCCAGTCCCAGTTCTGCCCGATCAGGGTCGGCCCGCCGCGGCCGGGCGCGGGCGCCACCGCGAACGCGCTGCACTCCCCCGGCCGCGCGGTGATGTGCGCCGCCTGCCGGGCCTTGGCCGCGAACATCACCTCGGTCCGCACGTTGATGGCCAGCACGTCCAGGAAGTCCAGCCCGGCGCCGGCCGCCAGGCCGCGCATCTCGGCCAGGTAGCGCGGGCCGAACGCGGCGATGGGCGCCTCGAACCGGGCCGCCTCGGCCCGCACCGTGGCCCAGTCCCAGCCCGCGACATTGGCGAACACCTCGCGGTAGGCACTCACCGAGCGGCGCACCCGCGCCGCGGCCTGCTCGCCGTACTGCCGCCCGCGCTGCTCCGCGGTCCCGGCCACCCGCACGTGCGGATACTGCGCCATCTTCGGCTCCCTTCCGAGCTGTTCAGATCGCCGGCATGTCAGATCGCCGTACTGCCGCCATCCACCGGGATGGCTGTCGCGGTGAGGTAGGAGGAGTCGGCCGAGGCCAGGAACACGATCACGGCCGCCACCTCGCTGGCCGTGCCGAGCCGGCCCAGCGGCACGCCGCGGTCCAGGTAGGCCTGGCCGGCCACGGGATCGTCCATCAGCCGCAGCATGGGCGTGTCGATGACGCCCGGGCACACGGCGTTGACCCGGATGCGGTGCGGGGCCCACTCCACGGCCATCTGCCGGGTCAGCGCGAGCACGCCGGCCTTGCTCGCGTTGTAGTGGGCGGACGGCTCGGCCGCGTCGGCGACCAGGGCGGCGGTCGAGGCGAGGTTCACGATCGCGCCCGGCCGGCCGGCGTCGATGAGCGCGGCCGCGACGGCCCGGCCGGCCAGGAACGGCCCGCGCAGGTTGACCGCGAGCGTCTCGTCCCACTCCGCCGGGGTCAGCTCCAGCAGCGGCCGGATCCGGTAGATCCCGGCCGCGTTCACCAGCACGTCGGCCGGGCCGCCCAGCAGCGCCGCGGCCCGGTTCACCGTGGCGGCGACCTGGTCGGGCCGGGTCACGTCGGCGGTCAGGTACGGGACGCCGGGGCCGCCGGCCGGCGGCGGCCGCTGGTCAACGGCCACCACCCGGGCGCCCTCGGCGGCCAGGCGCCGGATGGTGGCCAGCCCGATCCCGGACGCGCCGCCAGTCACCAGGGCCCGGCGCCCCGCCATCCGGCCGGGCTGGTCAGCTGAGCCAGACGCCACCGTTCACCCCGATCGTCTGCCCGGTGACATACCCCGCGTCGCGGGAGACCAGCCAGGTCACCGCGCCCGCGATGTCGGCCCCGGTGCCGTGCCGCCCGAGCGGCACGCTGCGGGCCACCAGGTCCACCTGCTCCTCGAACGTGGTCCCCGACGCCCGGGCCCGGGAGCGCAGCTCGTCCCAGTGCATCTCGGTGGCCATGTTGCCGGGCGCGATGGTGTTGACCCGGATGCCGTGCGGGGCCAGCTCCAGCGCCAGCGACTGGGTGAGCAGGGCCACCGCCGCCTTGGAGGCGCAGTAGCCGGCCCCGCCCGCCACGCCCTGCTGGCCGAAGATCGAGCCCAGGTTGACGATCGCGCCGCCCGCCTGGCGGGCGATCATCAGCCGGGCCGCCGCTCGCGAGGCCAGGAACGCCGAGCCCAGGTTGACCCGCAGCACCGACCAGAAGTCCGCGAAGGCGGTGTCCACCACTGGCGTGCCGGGCCCGCCGATGCCCGCGTTGTTGACCAGGGCGTCGATACCGCCGAGCGCCTCGGCGGCCCGGCCGATGGCCGCCTCGCTCGCGGCCTCGTCGGCCACGTCGGCCACGATGGCGGTGGTGCGGCCGGCCGCGCCGGGGGCCAGCC
>JBOHCO010000458.1:0-1503 GCA_050698895.1 Streptosporangiaceae bacterium | reverse complement strand
GGCCTCGCTGTACCTGTGTGGCGCCACGGTGCAGGCCCCGCCGCATATCGGCCACATCCGTTCCGGCATCAACTTCGACATCCTCATCCGGTGGCTGCGGGCCAGCGGGTACGAGGTGACGTTCTGCCGGAACGTGACCGACATCGACGACAAGATCATCAGCGTGGCCGGCGCCGAGGGCGTGGCCTGGTGGGCCATCGCCGAGCGCAACCAGCGCGCGTTCACCCGCGCCTACCAGGTGCTCGGCTGCCTGCCACCGGACGTGGAGCCGCGGGCCACGGGGCACGTGCCCGAGATGATCGTCCTGATGCACCGGCTGATCGACTCCGGCCACGCCTACGCCGCGGACGGCGACGTCTACTTCGACGTGTCCTCGTTCCCGGAGTACGGCGAGCTGTCGGGCCAGCGGCTGGAGCACATGCTGGCCGCCAGCGACGTCGAGAACGCCGCGGCCAAGCGCGACCCGCGCGACTTCGCGCTGTGGAAGGGCGTCAAGCCGGGCGAGCCGTCCTGGGAGACGCCCTGGGGTCCGGGCCGCCCCGGCTGGCACCTGGAGTGCTCGGCCATGTCGACCAAGTACCTGGGCCCCACCTTCGACATCCACGGCGGCGGCCTGGACCTGCTGTTCCCGCACCACGAGAACGAGCAGGCCCAGTCGCACGCGGTCGGTGACCGGTTCGCGCGGTACTGGATGCACAACGGCCTGGTGCGGATCAGCGGCGAGAAGATGAGCAAGTCGGTGGGCAACTCACTGCTCGTGGACGCCATGGTGCTGACCGTCCGGCCGGTCGAGCTGCGGTACTACCTCGGCCAGGCGCACTACCGCTCGGAGATCGACTACTCCCCGGAGTCGCTGACCGAGGCCGCGACGGCCTACCGGCGCATCGGGGGGTTCGTGACCCGGGCGGCCGAGCTAGTGGGCGAGGTGCCCGCGGACGGCGCGGAAACCGCCGGGCTGCCGGTCGCGTTCGCGGCCGCCATGGATGACGATCTCGGGGTGCCGCAGGCGCTGGCCGTGGTGCACGAGGCAGTGCGGGAGGGCAACAGCGCGCTGGCCGCCGCCGACGCCGCGGGCACGGCCAAGCACCTGGCCCAGGTCCGGGCCATGCTCGGCGTGCTGGGCCTGGACCCGCTGGCCGAGCCCTGGGCCGGCGAGCAGGCGCAGGGCGGCTCGGACGACCTGCGCACGGTGGTCGATGCGCTGGTCGGCGTGGCCCTGGACCAGCGCCAGGCGGCCCGGCAGCGCAAAGACTTCACCGCGGCCGACGTCATACGGGACCAACTGCAGGAGGCGGGCGTGCTGGTCGAGGACACACCGCGCGGACCGCGCTGGGAGCTCCGGCGATGAGCGGGCGCGCAGGCGGACAGCCCCGGCCGGGCGCGGGCGGCCGCACCAAGTCGGGCAAGCCGCGGCCGGGTACCGGCGGCTACGGCAAGCGCATGCTGGAAGGCAAGGGGCCCACCCCGCCGGCCGCGATGCGCCCCGGCCACCCGGCCCAGCGG
>JBOHCO010000457.1:0-4895 GCA_050698895.1 Streptosporangiaceae bacterium | reverse complement strand
CCGCCCCGTCGCTCCGTGGCTGCGGAACTGGTTGGCCGCTCGCCGTTTCACGCGTTCACGGTCGGCCTGCTCGACGGTGAGGTGACGCGGCCGGTCACCCCGGCCTATGCGCTGGTCTCCGCGCAGCTGAGGGCGATGCTGGAGGCGGTTCTCACCGCCCGGCTGTCGCCGGAGCAGGCGGTCAGCCGGGCCGCCGACCTGATCAGCGCGGTTACCGGGCTGCCCGTCGCGCACTGACCGCAGGGCGCCCGGCCCTGGTCCGGCCGGGCCCTGATTCCCCTGTCGCGCCCGGTTTCGGGCGCGCGTGAGTGTACCTCGGAAGTCATGACATATCGACTATTGACAGTCACGCCTGCCTCATTCATCATTTGCTGCATACAAATAACAAATGATCCCTCCCGACGCAGCGCCCAGGTTCTGGCTGGTAGAGCGTGGGCGGGGACCGGGAGCCAGGCCCCGAGGTCGCCGGAGTGGAGGCAGGTATGCGCACGCATGTGATGTCCGCCGGTGACGGCCGATGGCAGGACAGAGCTGGGTTGGTCCCCGAACCGCGCGCGCGGCCGCAGTAGCCGGGGGAGCCGATGGCAGCTTTCCTGGCCAAGCGGCTGGCGCTGGCGCTGGTGACGATCTACGCCGTTGTCACGCTGACGTTCTTCATGATCCGGCTCATGCCCGGCAACGCCATGTCCTACCTGGAGGCCCAGCTTTCGGCGCAGGGCGGCCTCACCACCCAGGAGATCGCGGCCAAGGTTCAGGAGGCCTACGGCATCCAGCCCAAGGGCCCGCTGTTGCACCAGTACCTGAGCTACCTGGGGAACGCCGCCCACGGCAACTTCGGGACGTCCGTACTCGACCCCGGCAAGACCGTGCTCAGCGTGATCGTGGGCGCCCTGCCCTAGACCCTGCTGGTGGTCGGGCTGGCCCTGCTGGTCAGCTTCGTCCTCGGGGTGATGGTCGGGACGCTGATCGCCGCGTTCCCGCAGAGCCTGCTGGCGAAGATCGCGACCGGCGTGGTGTCGTTCCTGGCCGCGGTGCCGAACTACCTCATCGCGCTGGTGCTGATCTACCTGGTCGCCGATCAGGAGCACGCCCTCCCGGCATCGGGGCCGTACTCGCTGACCGTCTCGCCCGGCTGGAACGCGCCGTTCATCGGCAGCGTGCTGCAGCACGCCATCCTCCCGGTCCTGTCCTACGTGGTCGTCGCGTTCGGAAGCTGGGCGCTGACCATGAAGGGCTCGGTATCCACGATCATGGGCGCGGACTACGTGCGGGCCGGGGAGTCGTGGGGGCTGTCCCGGTACCGGGTGACCCGGTCCTACATCGGCCGGAACGCCATGCTGCCGATGGTGACCAACCTCGGGCTGTCGCTCGGCTATATGTTCGGCGGCTCGGTGTTCATCGAGACCTTCTTCGTCTACCCGGGCCTCGGCTACTACCTGATCCAGTCGGTCAACCAGCGCGATTACCCGGTGATGATGGGCTGCTTCCTGCTGATCACCATCGCGGTGGTGGTGTCGAACCTCATCGTCGACCTCATCTACCCGCTGGTGGATCCGCGGATCATGAGCCCGGGCCGGGCCCGGCAGACCGGGCTCACGGTCAGCGGCCGGGCCGTGGAGACCCAGACGGCGGATCCGGCGGGGAGGCCCGCGGCATGAAGTTCTTTCGCGACCTGTGGCGGATCTGCCGGGACGACAAGCCCGCGCTGATCGGCGCCATCGTGATCCTGGTCTACGCCGTCGTGGCCATCATCGGGCCGCTGGTGACGCACGTCGGTTACCAGAAGAACGCGGCGCTGGCCTACCTGCCGCCGTCGCTCAAGTACCCGCTGGGCACGGACTTCCTCGGCAACAGCGTGCTGAGCGAGCTGATCCTCGGAACGCGGCCGATCATGGAGGTCGGCATCGCCGCGGCCGTGATGGTGGTGACCGTGGGCGTGACGGTCGGCCTGGTCTCCGGCTATCTCGGTGGCCTCGTGGACCAGGTCGTGATGCGCATCACCGACGTGTTCCTCACCATCCCTGGCCTGCCCCTGGTCATCGTGATCGCAGCCATCGTGCGGACCACCAATCCGCTCGTGCTGGCCGGGATCCTGTCGGTGACCGGATGGGCCGGGCTGGCCAGGGCGGTGCGATCACAGGCGCTCAGCCTGCGCACCAGCGACTTCATCGACGCGGCCAAGGTGCAGGGGCTCCCGCTGCGCAACATCGTCTTCCGGCAGTTGCTCCCGAACATCGGCCCGTACGTGGCCATCCACTTCCTGCTCGCGGTGACCGACGCCATCTACGCCGAGGTCGGCCTGTACCTGCTCGGCGTCGCGCCGATCACCGGCACGAACTGGGGGATCATGATCAACCTCGCGATCAGCCAGGGCGCCCTCTACACCAGCCAGAGTGCCCTCTACCTGTTCTCGCCGATGCTGGCGATCGTGTTCCTCCAGGTGGGGCTGGTCTACTTCTCGCGGGCCATGGACCGGCTGTTCAACCCCCGGCTGCGGGTCCAGTGATGGCCGACGACTCCGTGCTGGAGGTGCGGGACCTGACGGTGGGCTTCGGCCCGGTCCGCGCGGTCGAGAACGTGAGCCTGTCGATCGGCCAGGGCAGTGTGTACGGTCTGGTCGGCGAGTCGGGCTGTGGGAAGTCGACCCTCGCCTACTCGCTGCTCGGCCTGGTGCCGCCGCCCGGCCGCATCGTCTCGGGAGCGGTCCGCTTCCGCGGCCAGGACCTGGCCCGGATGAGCTACTCCGAGCTCCGGCGGCTGCGGGCCCAGCACATCGCGGTGGTGTTCCAGGCGGCCATGAGCGCGTTCAACCCCGTGATCACTATCGGCGCGCAGGTCGAGCACATCCTCCAGGCCCACCCGGACGTGTACCCGAGCCGTCAGGAGGGCCGGCAGCACTTCGAGGAACTCCTCCAGCTGGCCCGGCTGCGGCCGGAGCAGGTCTGGCGGACTTACGAGAGCCGGCTGTCGGGCGGCATGAAGCAGCGGGTGGCCATCGCCATCGCGCTCCTGCTCAAGCCCGAGGTGCTGGTTCTCGACGAGCCGACCACCGCCCTCGACGTGCTCAGCCAGCGGCTCGTCATCGACATCGTCCGTGACCTGCACGAGACGCTCGACACCACGGTGGTGTTCGTCACCCACGACCTGGCCGTGGTGGCCGAGCTGGCCGAGCGGGTGGCCGTCATGTACGCGGGCCGCCTGGTCGAGTCGGGCACCACCGAGGAGATCTTCTACGACGACCGCCGGCACCCGTATGTGAAGGCGCTCATCTCGGCCATGCCGAGCGTGACCGCCGATCCCTCGAGCCTGCACTCGATTCCGGGTCAGGTGCCGGACCTGAATGCCCTCCCGCCGGGCTGCCGCTTCGCGCCCCGCTGCGGCCTGGCTCAGTCGATCTGCTCCGAGGTCGAGCCCGAGCTGAGGGTGAGCGCCTCGGGCCACGCGGTCTCCTGTCATGTCGTGAACAGCGGACTGGAGGGGGTGGCGGCCAGTGAGCTTGCTGAGCGTTGAGCACGTGTCACACCGGTACCCGAGCGCCAGGGACGACCGCCCGGTGCTCCAGGACGTGAGCGTGGAGATCGAGCCGGGCCAGACCCTGGCCGTGGTCGGCGAGTCGGGGTGCGGGAAGACCACGCTGGGGCGGGCGATCGTGGGGCTGATGCAGCCGTCGAGCGGCACGGTGAGCTTCAACGGCGCCGACATCTGGAAGCTGCGCGGCGCGGAATACCGTGAGTACCGCCAGTCGGTCCAGCTTGTCCACCAGGATCCCTACGGAGCGCTCAACCCCGGGCTCACGGTGGAGGAGGCGCTCGCGGGCGGGCTGCGCCACCACCGGATCGTGCCCCGCCGTGAGGTACGCGACGAGGTCCAGCGGCTGCTCGGCCTGGCCGGCCTCGACACCGGCCAGGCCTTCCTGGAGCGCTATCCCCACCAGCTCTCCGGCGGGCAGCGCCAGCGCCTGGTGATCGCCCGGGCGATGGCGCTGCGCCCGAGCCTGCTGGTCGCCGACGAGCCGGTGAGCATGCTCGACGTGTCGATGCGGATCTCGATCCTGGACCTGCTCAAGTCGCTGGGTCAGGGTCACGGCCTGGCCTATGTGTTTGTCAGCCATGACTTCGGCGTCGTCAGGTACTTCGCGGCCGGCGGCCGGATCATCGTGATGTTCTTCGGCGTCGTGGTCGAGAGCGGGCCCGTCGAGGAGGTCATCGCCCGGCCCCAGCACCCCTACACGTTCCTGCTGCTCGACGCCATTCCCGAGCCGGACCCGCGCCGGGCCCGGCGGCGGCGGTCGGAGGCAACCAGGATCGCGGCCGAGCGCATCGAGGCCTACCCGGCCGACACCGGGTGCATCTTCGCCAACCGGTGCCCCTTCGTCCGCGACCGGTGCCGGGCCGAGCGGCCCCCGAGCCGGCCGGCCGACGGCGCGGACGGGCACTGGAGCGCGTGCTGGTACCCCGAGGAGGTCCCGGCGGCCGCCGTGCAGGCCGTCGATCTCGCCGTGCAGACCATCGACGAGGAGGTGGGGTGAACCATGCTGCGCCTCACGGCTGCGCTGCTGGTCAGGGTCGGGCTCGTGATGCTCGTCATGGCCGTCCTGGTCCGCCTGCTGCCGATGCCGGACCGGGCCGACGTCGTGGCGGACGAGTTCGCCATCGCGGTCAGCCTGGCGCTCACCCTGGCGCCAGCCATCTACCTCCGGCTGACCAGGGACACCGAAGAAACACGGCGGGGACAAGCAGATATCTGACTCCAGTAAACCTAAGGAGACTGGCGTGAGAACAAGAGCAGGCAGAAGCAGTCCTCGGTCAGTGACCCGCCGGTCGGTGCGGCTGGCCGCGGCCGGCGCGGCGATCGCGCTGGCGGCCGCCGCGTGCAGCAGCGGCGGAGGCGGCGGA
>JBOHCO010000456.1:0-2293 GCA_050698895.1 Streptosporangiaceae bacterium | reverse complement strand
GCCGGGCGCTGGGCGAGACGGAAGGGCGCGCCGGGACACACGGTGCCGCCGGGGCGCGCGGGGCCGTCCGGCCGGCCCCGCGTTGGCCGCACCCCGATCGTGGATGTCCCGTTGGTAACACCCAGGTGTTAGTAGCGGGACACCCACAACCGATCTCGGGGCGAGTGTGGTTGGCGGGGCTGGTGGGGCTGCAGTCTGAGTGGGGGCAGCCTGACGGGGCGGGCAGGGCTGGTGGGGCTGCGGTCTGGGCGAGGCGCGGGCGGGGCGGGCAGACGGGGCTGGTGGGGCTGGGTCCTAAGCGGGCGTGGGTGAGGGTGGACTGACTGGGCTGACTGGGCTGGGGTGGCTTGTGGCCGGGGGCTTGTGGCCGGGCCTGGGTCAGCGCGCAGCGGCGGTTAGGTGACGGTGGCGCGGAGCATGGGGGGCTGGAGGGCGGTGGCGTCGCCGCGGCGGTAGAGCTGGGCCGGGCGGCCGCGGTCGCCGGCCGTGGTGCCGCTGGCCGGGCGCAGGAAGCCCGGCGTGCCCGTGATCTTGCGGTGGAAGTTGCGCGGGTCCAGGGCCACGCCCCAGACGATCTCGTACACGCGGCGAAGCTGGGCCACGGTGAACTCGGGCGGGCAGAACGCGGTGGCCAGCGGCGTGTACTCCAGCTTGGCCCGGGCGCGCTCGAGCCCGTCGGCCAGGATCCGGGCGTGGTCAAAGGCCAGCCCTTCGCCCGCTGCGCCGAGCAGGCCGGCGACCGGCGCCCAGGCGGCCTCGGCGGCGTCGCTGCCCGCCTGCGGCGTGGGCAGCGACGGGGCCAGGCCCAGGTAGGCGACGGTCACCACGCGCATCCGCGGGTCCCGGCCGGGGTCGCCGTAGCTGGCTAGCTGCTCCAGGTGGACCGCCTCGAAGCCCGGTCCGGTCTCCTCGGCCAGCTCGCGCACGGCCGCCGCGCGGAGGGTCTCGTCGGGCCGGACGAAGCCGCCCGGCAGCGCCAGCGCGCCCGCGAACGGCGGCTCGCCCCGGCGGACCACGAGCACGGCCAGCTCGTCGTCGCGCACGGTCAGCACGACCAGGTCGGCGGTGACCGCGACGGGCGGATAGCGGCGCGGGTCGTAGCCCTCCAGCCCGGCCGGCTCGGCCGACGCCGGCCCGGGCTCGCCGCGTTCGGAACTCGTCACGGGCCCCAGCCTACCTTTGTTAATCGTCGAATTGACGATAATGGTCGGCCGGGTTTATCGTCAGTACGACGATAATAAATCAGGAGGTGGCCACATGGCCGACATCACGCGGTTCCCGACGGCGCGGCACCTGCGCGGGGCGCCCACGCAGCACATCCGGCACCTGCGCCAGGGCAAGCTGGTGCACGACGGCACTGGGCTGTCGTTCTTCTTCCGCCCGCTGACCGCGGTGCTGTCCGAGGTGCCGGTGGATGACCGGGAGCTGCCGCTGCTGTTCCACGCCCGCACGGCCGACTTCCAGGACCTGACCGTGCAGGCCAGCGTCACGTTCCGGGTCACCGACCCGGCCACGGCCAGCCAGCGGATCGACTTCTCGATCGACCCGGACTCGGGGCGCTGGCGCGGCACGCCGCTGGAGCAGGTCGGCGGGCTGCTGACCGAGACCGCGCAGCAGCAGGTGCTGGGCCTGATCGCGCGCAGTTCGCTGACCAGCGTGCTGGAAGACGGCCTGACCCAGGTCCGGGACCAGATCCAGCGCGGCCTGACCGCCGACCTCCGGCTGGCCGAGACCGGCATCGCGGTCATCGGCGTGCGGGTGGTCGCCATCCGGCCCGAGCCCGAGATGGAGAAGGCGCTGCGCACCCCGGCCCGCGAGCTGGCCCAGCAGGAAGCCGACAAGGCCACCTACGAGCGGCGGGCGCTGGCCGTCGAGCGCGAGCGGGCCATCGCCGAGAACGAGATGCAGAGCCAGATCGAGCTGGCCCGGCGCGAGGAGCAGCTGGTCGCGCAGCGCGGCGCCAACACCAGGCGCCAGGCGCAGGACACCGCCGCGGCGAGCCAGATCGAGACCGAGGCGCAGGCCCAGCGCGAGCTGCGGCTGGCCCAGGCCGGCGCCGAGGGGACCCGGGCGCTGGGCGCCGCCGAGGCCGAGACCGAGGCGGCCAAGCTGGCCCCGTACTCGGCGCTGCCGCAGGGCACCCTGCTGGCGCTGGCCGTCAGGGAGCTGGCCGGGCAGCTGCCGCAGATCGGCAGCCTGGTGCTCAGCCCCGACCTGCTCGCCCCCGTGCTGGCCGGCCTGACCCGCGGCCAGCCGGGCCCGGCCGCGGGCAACGGGACGGGCGACCGGGCGG
>JBOHCO010000455.1:0-1204 GCA_050698895.1 Streptosporangiaceae bacterium | reverse complement strand
GCCGACGTCATCCGGCCGGCCGCCGCGGAGTGGGACGAGCGCGAGGAGACGCCGTGGCCGATCATCGAGCAGGCGGCCAAGATCGGGCTCTACTCGCTCGACTTCTTCGCCCAGCAGTCGCTCGAGCCGAGCGGCCTCGGCCTGGTGGTCGCGTTCGAGGAGCTGTTCTGGGCTGACGCCGGGATCGGCCTGTCGCTGGTCGGCAGCGGCCTGGCCGCCGTGTCGGTGGCCAGCAACGGCACCCCCGACCAGGTCGGCGAGTGGCTCCCGCAGATGTTCGGCACCCCCGGCGATATCAAGCTCGGCGCGTTCTGCTCCTCCGAGCCCGACGCGGGCAGTGACGTGGGCGCGATCAGGACCCGCGCGGTGTACCAGGAGGCCACCGACGAGTGGGTGCTGAACGGGACCAAGACCTGGGTCACCAACGGCGGCATCGCCGACATCCACGTCATCGTGGCGTCGGTCGACCCCAGCCTGGGCAGCCGCGGCCAGGCCACGTTCATCGTCCCGCCGGGCACCCGCGGCCTGTCCCAGGGCCAGAAGTTCCGCAAGCACGGCATCCGCGCCTCGCACACCGCCGAGGTCGTCCTGGATGACGTGCGCGTCCCCGGCCGGTGCCTGATCGGCGGCAAGGACCGGCTGGACGCCCGGCTGGCCCGGCTGGCCCAGGGCGGCAGTGCGGGGGAGCAGGCCGCCATGAAGACGTTCGAGGCCTCCCGCCCGGCCGTGGCCGCGATGGCCGTCGGGGTGTCGCGGGCCGCGCTGGAGTTCGCCGCCGAGTACGCCGCCACCCGGGTCCAGTTCGGCCGGCCGATCGGGCAGAACCAGGGCGTGGCGTTCATGCTCGCCGACATGCAGGCGGCGGTGGACGCGGCCCGGCTGCTGACCTGGCGGGCCGCCTGGATGGCCCGGCAGGGGCTGGCCCTGGACCACGCCGAGGGGTCGATCTCCAAGCTGGTCGCGGGCGAGACCGCGGTCCGGGTGACCGACCAGGCCATCCAGATCCTCGGCGGCAACGGCTACACCCGGGACTTCCCGGTGGAGCGGTGGCACCGCGACGCCAAGATCTTCACCATCTTCGAGGGCACGTCGGAAATCCAGCGCATGATCGTCGGCCGTGCGGTGACCGGATTGGATGTTAGGTAGCCTGACCTGCGGCTTTGCCGAGTGGTCTGGGTTGAGTAGGGTCGTCCTGCGGGGGAGC
>JBOHCO010000454.1:0-2006 GCA_050698895.1 Streptosporangiaceae bacterium | reverse complement strand
TCAACGGCCAGTACGCCTGCCAGAACCGCTACATCATGAACGTGCTCGACCGGGAGTGGCACTTCCCCGGCTTCGTGACCTCGGACTGGGGCGCGACCCACTCGACGGTGCCGTCGGCGCGGGCCGGGCTGGACATGCAGATGCCCGGCGGGACCCTGTTCGGCGCGGACTACTACGGCGCGCCGCTGAAGAAGGCCGTGCGCGACGGCCGGGTCCCGATGGCCACGCTGAACCGGATGGTGTCGCGGATCCTCACCGAGATGTTCCGCTTCAAGCTGTTCGCCGACCCGCCGACGGGCTCGCTCACCGACAACGTGGCCACGCCCGCGCACGCGCAGATCGGCCGTGCGGTGGAGCAGTCGGGCACGGTGCTGCTGAAGGACTCCGGCGGCGTGCTGCCGCTGTCGGCCAGCCGGGACAAGAGCGTGGCCGTCATCGGGGCTGACGCGGGCCAGTACGCGCTGACCTCGGGCGGCGGCAGCGCGGGCGTGATCGCGCCGTACGTGGTCACGCCCGCTCAGGGCATCGCCAGGCGCGGCGCGGCCGCCGGGGTGAGCGTGCGCTACGCGCCGGGCAACATCCCCGCCACCGGGGCGCTGGCCGCCGTGCCCGCATCGGCGTTCGGATCCGGGCTGAGCGCGTCGTACTACAACAACGCCAGCCAGTCCGGCCAGCCTGTGGCCACCGGGCGGGTGGCCAGCGTGGCCCTGAACTGGAACGGCAAGTCGCCGGCCAAGGGCGTGAAGGCGTCGGGCTGGTCGGCGAAGCTCACCGGCACCATCCGCCTGCCCGCGGCCGGCCGCTACGCCCTGTCGCTGTCGTTCACCGGCACCGCGGCGGTGCGCATCGCCGGCCAGGCGGTCTTCGCCAGCCAGGCCGGGTTCGGCTCGGTGAGCCGGGTCACGGTGACGCTGCCGGCCGGGAAGGCCAGCATCACGGTCGCCTACGCCGACAGCATCCCGTTCGGCTCCGACGGCATCACGCTGGGCTGGGCGCCGCCGCAGCACCCGTCGCTGCTGGCGCAGGCCGTGCAGGCGGCCCGGCGGTCCAGCGTCGCGGTGGTGTTCGCGAGCAACTTCGAGACCGAGGGCGCGGACCTGCCCGGCATCGGCCTGTCGGCCAGCCAGAACCAGCTCATCTCGGCGGTGGCCGCGGCCAACCCGGACACCGTGGTGGTGCTCAACAGCGGCTCGGCGGTGACCATGCCGTGGCTGGCCAGGGTCAAGGGCGTGGTCGAGGCCTGGTACCCCGGCCAGGACGACGGCGACGAGATCGCGGCCGTGCTGTTCGGCGACGTGAACCCGTCGGGCAAGCTGCCGGTGACCTTCCCCAGGAGCCTGGCCCAGGTGCCCGCCAGCACCAGGCGGCAGTGGCCCGGCGTGGGCGGCAAGGTGCACTACTCCGAGGGCGTCCTGGTCGGCTACCGCTGGTACAGCACCCGCCATCTCACGCCGATGTTCCCGTTCGGGTACGGGCTGTCCTACACCACGTTCGCGTTCGGGCACCTGACCGTCCGCCCCGGCCGGCACGGCGAGCTGGTCGCGTCGGCCAGCGTCACCGACACCGGCTCGCGGCCGGGCGCCGACGTGGCCCAGCTGTACGTGGGCGATCCCGCGTCGACGGGGGAGCCGGCCGAGCAGCTCAAGGGCTACCAGCGGGTCGAGCTGCGGCCCGGCCAGACCCGCCGCGTCCGCTTCGTGCTGGACCGCGGCGCGCTCGCCTGGTGGAACCCGAAGACCAGCGGCTGGACGGTCAGCCCCGGTGACTACCGCCTCATGGTCGGCGACTCGTCGGCCAGCCTGCCGCTGACCGCGCACCTCACGGTGCGCTGACCCGATCAAGGAGGTAGCCATGCAGGCGAGATGGCCCGGCCGCAGGCCGGGGACGATGCGCAGGCTCCGGGTGGCGGCCGTAGCCGTCGCGGCCGCGGCGCTGCCGCTGGCCTTAGTGATGCCGGGCCCTGCTCAGGCCGGCACCGCGCAGGCCGGCACCGCGCAGGCCGGCAC
>JBOHCO010000453.1:0-5132 GCA_050698895.1 Streptosporangiaceae bacterium | reverse complement strand
GACAGCGCGGCCATGGTCGGGCTGGTGCTGGCGGCGGCCGGGCTCGGGCTGCGCCAGCTGACCGGCTCGGGCGTCTGGGACGGCGCGGCGTCCATCGCCATCGGCGGCCTGCTGGTGGTGGTCGCGGCGCGGCTCGGGCTGGACAGCCGTCAGCTGCTCCTCGGCCGGGCCGCCGACCCCCGGCTGCAGCAGGTCATCCAGGACGAGATCGAGCACACGCCCGGCGTGGACGGGATGCTGGAGCTGCTGACCATGCACATGGGCCCCGATCACCTGATCGTGGCGGCGCGGGTCGCGTTCAGCGACCAGATCGGCGCCGGCACGGTCGAGGAGCTGTCCGAGCGCATCGACCGGCGGCTGGCCGAGCGGCTGCCGGTGACCTCTCACGTGTTCATCGATCCCACCGATACCGCCAGCGGCAGCCGGGGCCCGCTGCTGCCCGAGCCCGGCCAGGCGGCCCGCTAGCTACCGCGGGCCGGCCGCCGGAGTTACGGACATCGTGCAGGTAGGCAGCGCCGAACGAGCGCCGGATCCCGGCCTTGATGACGCGGCTGGCGGTCGCGGTGTCCCCGCCCTGGCCGTGCCCTCCAGCAGCTCGCCCTCCTATATTTCCCATCTCCTTGATCGAAATTAGGGCAGCAGCCTAGCACGCCCGGAGCCCGTCCCGGTAGGAGGCCGGTCCGTGGACGGGGGGCTGACCGGGCCGAACTAAAGTGGTCTGCCGTGAGAGCCCAGTACGCCGCGGCCGAGCGGCACGCACCGGATCGCCTGGCTGTCCGCACCGTGCCGGCCGACGACCCCGGCGACCTGGTCGCCTGCCTGCCGCACCCGGAGGTGGTGGCCTGGCTGCGCGGCGGCGACGGGCTGGTCGGCTGGGGCGAGGCGGCCCGGCTCACCCTGCCCGCGGGCGCGGACCGGTTCACCGCCGGGGAGAAGTGGCTGGGCGAGCTGTTCGACAGCGCGCTGGTGACCGACGAGGTCGGCGTGCCCGGCTCGGGGCCCGTCGCGTTCGGGAGCTTCACCTTTGACCCGGCCTGTGACGGCTCGGTGCTGGTCGTGCCCGCCGCCCTGATGGGCCGCCGGGACGGCCGGGCCTGGCTGACCACCATCTCCGGCGGCGCCGGGGCGGGCCTGCTGCCGGCCAGCCGGCCGGTCACCGCCCCGGCCGAGGTGCGCTGGAGCGACGGCAGCCTGACCGCGCCGCAGTGGGAGCACGCGGTGGCCGCGGCCGTGGCCCGGATCCGGGCCGGCGAGCTGCGCAAGGTGGTGCTCTCCCGCGACCTGCACGCCGTCGCCTCGGCCCCGCTGGACATCCGGATGCTGCTGGCCCGGCTGACCGCCCGGCACCCCGGCAGCTACACCTTCGCCTGCGCCGGGCTGACCGGGGCCACTCCCGAGCTGCTGGTCCGCCGGGTGGGCGGGGAGGTCAGCTCGCTGGTGCTGGCGGGCACGGCGGCCCGCGGCGGCACCCGCGCCGAGGACGAGGCGCTGAGCGCCGCCCTGCTGGCCTCGGCCAAGGACGCCGAGGAGCACCGGTACGCGGTGGACTCGGTGCGGGAGACGCTCGGGCCGCTGTGCGAGGGCCTGGAGGTGGCGGCCGAGCCGGAGCTGCTCCGGCTGGCCGACGTGCAGCACCTGGCCACGCCGGTGCGCGGGACCCTGGCCGGGGATGCCTCGGCGCTGGCGCTGGCCGCCGCGCTGCACCCGACGGCGGCGGTGTGCGGCACGCCCACCGAGACCGCCCTGGAGCTGATCCGGGAGCTGGAGGGCATGGACCGGGGCCGCTACACCGGCCCGGTGGGCTGGGTGGACAGCCGCGGCAACGGCGAGTGGGGCATCGCCCTGCGCTGCGGCGAGGTCGCCGGCTCGCGGGCCCGGATCTTCGCCGGCGGCGGGATCGTGGCCGGCTCCGACCCGGCCGCCGAGCTGGCCGAGGCGCAGGCCAAGTTCCGGCCGATGCGGCTGGCCCTGGAAGCGTGACCAGGATCATGGCTTTTCCGGTAAAGGCGGCGCACCGGCGATAAAGGATCAAGGTGCCCGGACGGGCATATCCGGCCTGCCTGACCAGGCAGAGCGCGTATTTCCAAGATCGGCCAGCAGCGCCTAATGCTCGCGGCGACCCGAAATCGAATACGGAGAGTAATGAATATCACATCGCAGTCGCGCTCCGGCGCGTCCTCGCCGGTGATCTCCGGCCGCGCCGCCACTCAAATGCCAGAGGCATTGTCACAGCATGGTTGCGGTTCTGTAACCCCTTTCGATGGCTTCGTCCGGCTGGGTGGACAGGGCACGGGCGGCTCGTGTAATCACTAAGAGTTACCGGTAATGTGCCTGAGCGGTCTGTCAGGCCAGAAGGAGCCTGCTCATGAAACCTCTACCCAAGCGGCTTGCCGCGCTGAGCGTGGTGGCGCTAGCCGCCACCGGGCTCGCAGCCTGCGGGAACTCGTCTAACAACAGCTCGGCGGGGAGCGGGAACAAGCCCGTCAAGGGCGGGGTGCTGCACATCGTGGCCGCGAGCGGCCAGTCTCAGTTCGACCCCGTCTCGGCGTACGGCACCTGGGACTACATGATCGAGCGCGCGTACACGCGCCAGCTGGTCCAGTACCCGACCAAGCCCTACACCGCGCTCGGCGACCCGGGCTGGCTGGCTGACACCACGCCGACCGCCGACGTCGCGACCCAGGTGCCCACGGCCGCCAACGGCGGGATCACCGACAGCGGCACGACCTACACCTTCCACATCAAGAAGGGCGTGGACTGGAACAACGGCCGCCAGGTCACCTCGCAGGACTTCGAGCGCGAGTACAAGGCCTTCGGCAACCCGGTTCAGCCCGTCGGCAACTCCGGCTACTTCCTCAGCACGATCTCGGGGT
This sequence comes from Streptosporangiaceae bacterium, assembly GCA_050698895.1. GTDB lineage: Bacteria > Actinomycetota > Actinomycetes > Streptosporangiales > Streptosporangiaceae > DASUBV01. The sequence continues at coordinate 2,259 of JBOHCO010000453.1, read as the reverse complement.
TCAAGTCGTACTTCGACGCCGAGACCGCGTTCTTCGCCAAGAAGGCGAACAAGCCGACCGCGGCCAACATCGCGAATTTCCAGAACTCGCATTCCATCTCGGGCATCACGACGCCGAACTCCTCGACGATCGTGTTTCACCTGACCCAGCCGGCCGGTGACTTCCTGGACATCCTGGCCATGCCGTTCAATTCGGCCCGGCCGGTCGAGTACGACAGTTACGTGCCCGACAGCCTCCCGTTCCGCGACCACATGATGTCCGACGGGCCGTACAACATCACCTCGTACACGCCCGGCAAGCAGGTCGTGCTGACCAAGAACAAGTTCTGGAAGCAGTCCACGGACCCGCTGCGGCACCAGTACGTGAACTCGATCGTGATCACCATCGGGGTGACCAACGCCACCACCCAGGTGACCGAGATCAAGGCCACCAACAGCGGCTCGGGCTCGCCCGAGGACATGCAGATGGACACGCCGTTCCCGCCGGCCCTGATCCCGAGCGAGAAGACCAACCCGGACTTCCGCTCGTTCCCGTGGAGCAACACGAACCCCTACATCGTGTTCAACCTCCGCAGCCCGGACGCGGGCGGTGCCATGGCCAAGCTCAAGGTGCGGCAGGCCATGGAGTTCACGGTCAACAAGGCGGCGATCCAGAAGCTGTACGGCGGCCCCACGGTGGCGAAGATCATCAACACCGCCATCCCGCCGGGCAACGTGGGCTACAAGCCCATCACGCTGTACGACACCACGGGCAACCAGGGCGACCCGGCCAAGTGCAAGGCCCTGCTGAAGCAGGCGGGCTACCCGCACGGCCTGACGCTGGTGGATGAGTACATCAACGACAGCGTCAACACCGCGCTCTTCCAGTCGGTGCAGGCCAGCTTCGCCAACTGCGGCATCAAGCTGACCGGCAAGGCCACGCCGATCTCGAGCTACTTCGTGAACCTGGGCAACGCGCCGCAGAACAACAAGCCCAACCAGTGGGACGTCGCGCAGGCGGCGTGGATCCCGGACTGGTTCGGCGACAACGGGCGGACCACGGTGCAGCCGTTCTTCCAGACCGACTGCGCGCTGAACACCATCAACTATGGCTGCTTCAGCAACAAGACGCTGGACGCGACCATCGCCAAGGCTCTCAAGGCGCCGAACGCGACCGCCGCGGCCCCGCTGTGGCACCAGGTTGACGTGATCGCCCAGCAGAACGCGGTCATCGTGCCGCTGGTCGACCAGTACAACCCGACGATTTTCAGCTCCAGGGTCGCGAGCCCCGGCTCGTCCATCCCGCTGTGGGCGCCGAACATCGGCGACCCCGACATCACCAACATCTACATCAAGTCCGGCGACCAGTAGTAGCCGGGTAGTGCCGAGCCCGGCCGGGTACGCCTTTCATATCCGGCCGGGCTCGCGCACAAAGAACCATCCACAGGCGTCACAACGGGCGGGTCGGCTATCGCCCGCGATAGAGGTACTGTCAGGTCACGGCGGCGCGCACTGCTGTGGAGCCGTCCAGCCCGTGCGGGATCATCAGGGTTTCGTGCCGGCGCAGATTTATGGGCATATAGGGTGACGAGGCCCACACGGAGGCAAGCATTGAGCCTGCTTGAGGTATCTGACCTGCGGGTGAGCTTCAACACCGCTGACGGTGTCGTGAAGGCGGTCCGCGGCGTATCGTTCAGCGTCGATACCGGGCGCACGCTCGGCATCGTGGGCGAGTCCGGCAGCGGCAAGACTGTGCTGACCCAGACCCTGCTGGGGCTGGCGCCCGGCGGTCAGGTGTCGGGCCAGGCCCTGTTCGACGGCACGGACCTGCTCACGCTGCGTCCCGACCAGCTGCGCAAGGTCCGGGGCGCGGAAATCGCGGTGATCTTCCAGGACCCGCTGACCAGCATGCACCCGCTGTACAAGGTGGGCTGGCAGATTCGCGAGATGATCCGGTCGCACGACAGGTCGGTCACCAGGGCCCAGGCGCAGGAGCGGGCTGTCGAGCTACTGGGCCGGGTCGGCATCCCGCACCCCGGGCAGCGGGTGAACGACTACCCGCACCAGTTCTCGGGCGGCATGCGCCAGCGAGCCATGATCGCGATGGCTCTGGCCCTGACCCCCAAGCTGATCATCGCCGACGAGCCCACCACCGCGCTGGACGCCACGGTCCAGGCGCAGATCCTGGACCTGCTGATCCGGCTCCAGGAGGAGTCGGACACCGCGCTGATCATGATCACCCACGACCTCGGCGTGGTCGCCGACATCGCCGACGACGTGC
>JBOHCO010000452.1:0-7237 GCA_050698895.1 Streptosporangiaceae bacterium | reverse complement strand
TGCGCCGCGCGGTGACCAAGCGCGACCGGCACTGCTCCTTCCCCGGCTGCACCGCACCGCCCGTCCGCTGCCACGTCCACCACGTCATCCCCCGGTCACAAGGCGGCCCGACCCGCCTGGACAACCTCACCCTGCTGTGCGCGTTTCATCACCTGATCGCCGTGCACCGCTGGGGCTGGGGCCTGCAATTGCACGCCGACGGCACCACCACCGCCACCAGCCCCGACGGCCGCAAGACACTCCACAGCCACAGCCCGCCACCCGGCCAGGACTCTCTCTGGGCAGAGCCGCCAGCACACGGCCCCCCGGCCACCGCCGCCTGATCCCGGCCGGTGAAACGGGCCTGCCGATCGCCAACCCAGGGCCGCTAAGCGCAAAGACCGATGTTTGAACTCTGGCTGAGGGGCATGACCCGACCCGGCAGGCGCACCGGGAGCCTGGCAGGGAGGTAGGACATGCGCACCAGCACCCGCACCGAGCAGGTTGACTCGGCCACCGAGGCGGGGCCCGGCGACAGTGACCTCGTCCGGACCGTGCAGTCGCGGCCGAAGGGCGACCCGGAGCGGGAGGCGGCCTGCGAGACGCTGGTCACCCGCTACCAGGGCCTGGTCCGCTCCTGCGTGCAGCGCTACCGGGACACCCCCGAGTCCCCCGAGGAGCTGATGCAGGTCGGCTACCTGGGCCTGCTGAAGGCCATCAACAACTTCGACATGGCGGTCGGTGACAGCCTGGCCGCCTACGCGCAGCCCTGCGTGAGCGGCGAGATCAAGCGCTACTTCCGCGATAAGCGCTGGCACGTGAGGGTCCGCCGGCCGGTCCAGGAACTACGGCTGGAGATCCGCAAGGCCACGGCCGACCTGACTCAGCGGCTGGCCCGCACGCCGCGGGACGCGGAGCTGGCCGGGTACCTGCACGTGAGCGAGGAGCAGGTCCGCGAGGCCCAGGGAGCCTCGGCGGCGTTCCAGGCCGCCTCGCTGGACGCACCACTCCCGGACGGTCACGACGAGGGCAGCAGCCTGGCCGACCTGCTCGGCGCCGAGGACCCGAGCCTGGAGCGCACGCTCGACATGCAGGCGGTCTGGACGCACTGGGAGGAGCTGCCGGACCGCGAGCAGGAACTGCTGATGATGCGGTTCTACGGCAACATGACCCAGGCCCAGATCGGCGCTCAGCTGGGCATCTCCCAGATGCACGTGTCCCGGCTGCTCAGCCGCGCGCTCGCCTACCTGCGCGAGCGCATCGCCGAGCCGCCGCGCGCCACCGCCGCTGCCTGACCGGCGCACCCCCCGCCACCCCCACTGAGGAGAACCCTGCAATGAAGACCGCATCCGGACTGACGCTGATAGCGGTGGGCGCCGTGCTGGCGTTCGCCGTCAACGGCCACCCCTGGTTCCTGAACCTCCAGATCGTCGGCTGGATCTTGATGATCATCGGCGTGATCGGCATGGTCGTCCCGCGCCGGGGCTACGGCTGGCTGCGCCGGCAGATGGTGGTCCGCCGCACTCCGGAGGGCCGGCCGGCGCTGGGCGTCCGGGAGAAGCGCTATCCGCCTTACATCATGATTAACCCGGCCGCCGCGGGCGTGGCGGGCACCACCGCCGAGGCGGCGACGGCGCAGATGCCGGAGATGCCGACTGACAGCGACGCGCAGAGCTGGTCCGGGGCGGACACCACGGTGGTCCCGGACCGGACGGTGGTCCCGGACAAGGAGACGGTGGAGGAGTTCTTCGAGGAGTAGGCCGGGTCACACGTCGCGGCCGTTGGACGCGATGATCCGGGCCGCGACGTCGGTGACCTTGATGTTCTGCTGCTGGGAGACCTGTCGCATGCGCTTGAGGGCCTCGGTGGCGCTGCACCCGAGGGCGTGCATGAGCATCCCCTTGGCCTGGTCGACGAGCTCTCGGGACTCGGCCGCGTCAAGCAGCTGGAGCGCGGTCCGCCGGGAGTCGTCGTACTCGGAGGCGTTGCCGAGCATGGCCCCGCCCAGCGCGATGAGCAGTTCGGCCAGCGGCATCTGATCGGGGTCGATGGCGCGGGGCCGGGCGCCGGACAGGGCGAGCGTGACGGCCAGGCCGGCGTCGCCGTAGGCCAGGGTCACCGAGCAGCGCACGCCGAGCCGCAGCGCGGCGGCGGCGTACTCAGGCCAGCGCTCCTCGGTGAGGGTGTCGGGGCAGTGCACGGGACCGTCCCCGGTCATGGCGGCCAGTACGGGACCGCGCCCGGCCTCTCGCTGCGCCTCGGTGACCCAGGCCAGGTCGGGATGGCTGGCCGCGGTGACGGTGAGCTCGCCGTCGCGCCACAGCGCGGCCTCGGCACCGGAGCAGGCGGGCACCTGGAGGACGGCCAGGGTGACCAGCCGGTCGAGCGCGCGCGGCTCGGAGGCGCCGGCGATGGTCAGCAGGTCGGCGGTCTGGGCGGCAAGGTCCATGCTGAGCATGACGACCTCCCCTCAGCGACGGCGGACCGCGGCACCCGCGGATTTCCACGGGCATTCGCGGGTCGCACATTCTTACGCAACTGACATGCTGTCACGACCATGCTGCCATGCCGGCCGGCTAACGGCGCCGGGCTGACGCCTGCGTGGCCGGGATCCCGGTGCGCATGTGCACCCGGACGGCGGTGCCGCTCCGGCCGGTGCGCAGCTCGACCAGGTCGCAGATCTGGTGCACGACCCAGATGCCCAGTCCGCTCGCGTCGGGCGGGCGACGGCGGCCGACCAGCGGGTCGCTGATCCGGCCCTGGTCGGTCACCTGGCAGACGACCTCGCCGGGAGCGCTCCAGGCGTGCACCACGCCGCCGCCCGAGGTGTGCCGCAGGGTGTTGGCGGCCAGCTCGCCGACGGCCAGCACGAGGTCGGCGGCACGGTCGGGGCCGAGGCCACCGGACCGCTGGGCGAAGCGGGTCACGAAGTCGCGCACGGGCCGCAGGTCGCCCCGGTAGGCGAGGTGCTCGGCGCGGGCGGGCGGGCGCGGCAGGGGGCGGGCGGAGGCTCGCGGCACGCGCCCGCCGGCGTAGTCGGGGCTGGGTCGCGGCTCGGCGAGCGTGCCGACGACCGGGTGAGTGTGGCCGGCGCTGGCCACGAGGCGCGGCGTCAGGGCCTCGTCGTAGGGGCAGAGCACGGCGACCGGGGCGGCGGCGAACGCGACGTTGATGAGGGCCTCGTGGCGAACGGCCTCGCGGGCCTCGGCCGCCGTCCTGGCCGGCCAGAGCGGCTCGCCGAGGAAGCGCACGGGGCGCCCGGCATGCCGGCTGATGAACTCCCAGACGGCGGAGATGATCCGGCCGGGGTTGCGGCCCAGCTCGGTCATGTCGGCGAACGTCACCCCGCCGGCTGAGCCACCCTCGCCGGCCCCGTCGTCGCCGGGCCGGCCCAGCCCCGTCAGCAGCAGCCGGGCGGCAGGCGGCGGCACGGCGACCAGGACTGGCTCGGAGCGAGCCAGGCCGGCGCGGATGAAGGGCAGGACGGCACCCAGGTAGCCGTCCGGGGCACGGTAGTACACGGCCTGATGGCGGAACCCGCCGTCCGCGGTCTGCCCCCAGCTCATCTCTGTCACCGGATCCGCTGCCTTGATCGGCTGTGCCGTTGCCTTGTGGTCCCCGCAGGCTCAGTGGACCTAGCTTCCCTACCCGGCGCTGATCATGCAGGTCCGGAGGTGAATCCGAGGCCGGGCGGCAAAGTTGCGGGTCAGCTGGGGGGAGGACATAATGCCTGTCGCGGTGGCAGGTGCGGCTGCCGCCCCTTTCTGAGTCCAGAGACGCGGCTCACGGTGATACATACGCCTGAGCGGAGTCGTATGACGTCTCTGGAGAACTTCCCCGTGCTGTGGGCTGGCCCGCAGGCTGTCGTGACGCTCCCCCGGGAGATCGACATCGCCAACGCCGGGCTGATCAGCGACACTCTGCTGGCCGTGCTGAACCGCGGGATCAGCACGCTGGTGGCGGACATGACCGGCACCACCTTCTGCGCCTGCGCGGGCGTCGGCGCGCTGGCCCGGGCCCAGCAGCGCGCCGCCGCCAACCGCGCCGGGATCCGGGTCGCGACGACTACCCCCACCGTGCTGCGGGTGCTGGCCCTGACCGGCATGGACCGGCTGGTGCCGGTCTTCGGCACGGTGGCGGACGCCCTGGCCGGCCCGGGCGCCCTGGCCGGACCCGGCGAGGACTCGGCCCCCGCCGCCGCCCGGTAGCCTCGCCCGGCAGTCCGGCCCGCCGGCCGGTCCGTCAGGCGTGCTCGAAGGGCGGCGGCTTGGGCGGCTCGCCGCTGGCGCTCAGCACCACCTCGCGGGCGATGTCGCGCAGCTTGACGTTCCGGTTCTGCGAGGCCGTGCGCAGGGCGGCGAACGCCTTGTCCTGAGTGCACCGCTCCTGGCCCATGAGGACGCCCACGGCCTGGTCGATGACCGCGCGCGAGGCCAGCGAGGCCCGGAGCTGGTCGATCAGGTCGGCGTAGGTCACCAGCCGCAGCCCCAGGGCCAGCGCCCCGGCGGCCGGCTCGGCGAACTTCTCCGCGCGGCGGGTCTCCTCGGCCCCGAACGCCTTCGCGGCCAGCGCGTACAGGTTCAGCGCGCCCACGGCGGCGTCCTGGGCGATGAGCGGCAGGGACAGGCAGGACAGCACCCCGCGCTCGGCCGCGGACGGGGCGAACCGGGGCCACCGGGTCTCGGTGGCCATGTCGTCGACGCGCACCGCCCGGCCCTCGTCCAGCGCGGTCAGGATGGGGCCCTCCAGCAACTGGTACTGGAGGTCGTTGACGGCGGTGGCCAGCTCGTCGCTGCAGGCCACAGTGGTCGTCTGGCTGCCACGGCGCAGGGTGATGCCGCAGGACAGGCTGCCGGCCACCAGGCTGGCGGCCTGGACGGCGAGTTCCTGGACGAACCTCTCGATGCTCTCGGTGCCGAGCAGCACGTTCTGAAGCTCGGTGATACTGGCGGCGATGTCGTCATTATCCGGGTTCGCGTCATCGGGCGACGCCGGCGCGGCGTTGTCGGTGTCCATCAGGCCCCCGGAATACGTTAGCGGCGGCTGGTCAGGCCTGCTCAACTACCGCGGAACAGGCTGCGCAAACACGGCGCCGGCCCGGCCGGGCATGACCAGGCCCGCCTCGGGCACGGTGGGGCTATGACCCGCAACCGCGCCTACTTCCTGCTGATGGGCGGTTGCATCGCGGCCGTGGTCCTGGCCTGGACTGTGGTGCGGCTATTCTCGGTCACGGCGGCGATCGTCATATCCGTCATCGTCGGCCTCGTCCCGCCTATTGCCGCGATCATCGCCAATGCCGGAGATGAGTCGAGCAGGCATCAGTAGGCAGCCGGCATCGGCCCAAACTATGCTGGCCCGGCTACCCATCGCAGGCGCGGTGCCGGCCAGCCTTCCGGACAAGCAAGGGTCACATTGGTCACTCAGCAAGCCACGTCGGCTCAGGCGCCTGCTCCGGCCGCGCCCGAGCCGCTTGAGGTGCTGCTCATCGAGGACGACGATGGCGATGCGCTGCTGGTCGAGGAGCTGCTCGCGGAGGCCGCCGTACCGGTCACGGCGCACCGGGCCCGGTCCCTGGCCGAGGCCACGCCGCTGCCGCCGGGGATCAGCTGCGTGCTGCTGGACCTGGGCCTGCCCGACTCCCACGGGCTGCAGGGCGTGCGCTGGCTGCACGAGCAGCTCCCGCAGGTCGCCGTGGTCGTGCTGACCGGCATCTCCGACGAGCACCTGGGCGCGGCGGCGGTCCGGGCCGGGGCCCAGGACTACCTGGTCAAGGGCCACGTCGACGGGCTGCTGCTGTACCGGGTGGTCCGCTACGCCCTGGAGCGGCGGCGGCTGGAGGAGGCGCAGCGCCAGCTGCGCGAGGCGCAGATCATCGCGCGGGAGAACTCGCGGCTGGAGCGCGGCCTGCTGCCCTCGCCGATGCTGGCCGACGGCCGGGTGACGGTGGCGGCCCGGTACCGGCCCGGCGGCGGGCAGAGCCTGCTGGGCGGCGACTTCTACGACGTGGTGGAGACGGCCGACGGCTGGCTGCACGCGCTCATCGGCGACGTCTGCGGCCACGGACCCGACGAGGCCGCGCTGGGCGTCTGCCTGCGAGTGGCCTGGCGGACCATGGTGCTGGCGGGCCGGCCGATGGACGAGATCCTGTCCGCGGTGGAGCGGGTTCTGGAGGCCGAGCGCCAGCAGGAGCGGATGTTCACCACCGCCTGCGTGCTGTCCTTCGCCCCCGAGCGCACTCACGGCCGCCTCTACCTGGCCGGGCACCCGCCGCCCCTGCTGCTGACCCCGGACGGCGTGCGCGAGCTGACCGCGCCGGCCTGCCTGCCGCTGGGCATCGCGGTGACCGGGGACTGGCCGACCACGGAGGTGGAGCTGGGCCCGGACTGGTCGGTGCTCATGTTCACCGACGGCCTGATCGAGGGCCGGATCGGCGGGGGCGCCGAGCGGCTGGGCTCCGACGGGCTGGCGGAGAACATCGAGGCCATGCTGCGGGCCGTCTCGTCGGGCCCGCCGCCCGGCCGCAGGCGCCGCGACGACCAGCTGCTGGATGAGCTGGTCAGCCGGGTCCGCGAGCTCAACGGCGGCGAGCTGGATGACGACCTGGCCATCCTGGCGATCGGCTACCAGGAGGCCGGCCAGCGATGACCGACCAGACGACAGCCGCCGACGCCCCAGCCGCCACCCAGGCCACCGAGGCGACCGAGGCCGCCGACCCCAGGCCTCCGGCCGCCGGACCGGCGCCCCAGACGACCGCTGAGCGCGTGGCCAGGGTCACCGGCGGCTGGCCGGTGGGCCGGGTGATCGCGGTGGGCATAGCGTTCATGGCCGCGTTCTCGGTGCTGGCCATCCTGATCGGCGCGCTGGCCCTCACCGACCTGTCGGCTGCCCGCAACCGGGTCGTGCAGAACCTGGATCCGGCCGCCTACCGGGCCTCGCAGCTGTACGCGGCCCTGCTCAACCAGGAGACCGGGCTCCGCGGCTACGCGCTGAGCGCCCAGCAGTCGTTCCTCGAGCCGTACACCGCCGGGCAGGCGGCGGAGCGGCATGCGCTGCGGCGGCTGCGCGTCGACCTGGCCGGGCTCCCCGTCGCCCAGGGCGCGCTGGCCCGGGTGATCCGCGAATCCGACGGCTGGCGCGCTAACTACGCGACTCCGGCCATCGCGCAGGTGGCCAGGACCGGCAAGCCCCCGGCCGGGGCGGACGTGCAGCGCGGCAAGGCCGACTTCGACAGCATCCGCACCTCGATGACCACGCTGCA
>JBOHCO010000451.1:0-5481 GCA_050698895.1 Streptosporangiaceae bacterium | reverse complement strand
GCGACGGCCTGAGGGTCCAGCAGCAGCCGGTAGACCACCGAGCGCGGGGCCCGCACATGACAGGAGACCGTGGTCGAGTACATTCCGCCAGGCTAGATCATCTGGCACCGAGTCATCTTGCACCGGCCCGGCCGCATAGCCTGGCTGGGCGCGAACGGCAGACGACAGTAACTGAGGAGAACGAGCATGAGCCACAGCAAGCCGGAGGTCGACTTCCCCGGGGGCGAGCCGCCGGCCGACCTGGAGATCACCGACATCTGGGAGGGCACCGGCGCCGAGGCCAAGGCGGGCGACACGGTCGAGGTCCACTACGTGGGCGTCGCGTTCTCGACGGGGGAGCAGTTCGACGCGAGCTGGGACCGGGGCTCTCCGCTCCAGTTCCAGCTGGGCGTGGGCCGGGTCATCCAGGGCTGGGACCAGGGCGTGCAGGGCATGAAGGTCGGCGGCCGCCGCCAGCTGATCATCCCGCCGGGCCTGGCCTACGGGGACCGCGGCGCGCCCGGCGCGATCGCGCCCGGCGAGACGTTGATCTTCGTCTGCGACCTGGTCTCGACCTGACATCCGGTCCGGCGCGGCCTACCAGGGAGCGGCTAGGAGCGCGCCGGACCGTGGGTCATCTTTGCTGGCGGATGCTGGCGGCTAGTGCTGTACGACCGAACAGTTCGACGCTCGGATCTAGCCGTCCAGCGGCCACGCGGGACACTGCGCTCCGGTAGCCGAGCCAAATACGAGAACATTAGCGCCGCCGGTTCGCCCGGGCGCTCTCGTCCTCGACTATGACGGCCCTGCGGGCGTACCACCGCTTGAGTGGCTGTCGGGGCCCCGGTGGTGGTTACTTGTTCTGCCATCGCGCAACCGGCGATGCTGGGTATCTGAGGGCATTCGGCTACGCTAAAAAAGCCGCGTCATATCGATGTCGGCGGAAACAAGCCTCGCTTCTAGCTCCTCAAATCGCTGGTCTCGATTGGCCCGCAGGTCTGTAAGTGACGTTGTGCAGCCAAGTTCACTGAGTAGCGCTACGAGGCTGTCTTCGTCCGCCACCCGGTCGGACGACGGCCCAGTATGGCCGAATTGAATTGTCCTTGTGGAGAAACGCCGTACTAGGGTCATAGCTGACTTGTAGGCGCCGTAGGGACGAGTCGAGGTTGCGAACTCAAGGGTCTCCGGATAAGCCGAGCCCCCGAGATAATAAGTCAGGAACATTCCCCCGTCAAACATCTCGCACCTGAAATAAGGCAGATTGGCGTGCAAGAAAACAGTGGTCGAGACCGTATCGCTGATATCGTAGAGAGCAACAAGCGTAATATATATTTCTTCCTGAAGCCTGGAGACTTCAGCGGTAACGAAGTCCGCTAGACGCTCGTCCGTGCCCTCACGCAGGCGGAGGTAGCAGTGCGCTCGGATTATGTCATCCGCTCGCGGGTCAAGAATGCACATTCTGACCTGATCCAGACGAGTCACGGCCGGGTTTCGCTGCGCCGCCGCTAGGCGGAAGCTTGCGAAATGAGCAGTCGTCCCGCAGTGATCATACCGGGTAGAGTCGACCAGAAGAGTGGCAAAGCTTTCGCGAAACTCTCTCTTCGGCACGTCGGACTCTTCGTAGACTGCCGTCGGCAGAGATACTTGAAAGCGTTCCTGGAATTGTTTGTTAGCTTCGTGTATGGCGTACTTCGCCAGCTCGTGGGCTTGTGCTAGCTGCCTGCGCGGATCCAGGAACAGGGAGACGAGAACATACAGGACCAGGGAGGCGATTATCGATTCGCCGACGGCCTGGAAAGCGTCCAGGTATTTCTCCGGCAGGGCTACTAAGTAGCCGATGATTATTAGTATCAGAGCCAGGACGAATACGAGGATGACCGTCAGTGCTGCCCATGCGCGCGCATAGCGAACGAAGATGCTCGGTGCATCCGGAACTGGGTTAGTCACAACAAATAAGGTCCGTAACTTCTCGGAGCAGTTCAATCAGCTCGGGGCGATTGCAGCGAGGCGCGACGATGTCACGGCGGGTATCGAAGCCGGGTCGCGATATCACGGTTGTGAAATCGTCCCGCTCCGATCCCTGAACGAAAAGAGTCACCGCAGGAGACGCAGGCGTCGCGTATGCCATATGGAGGGTCTTGGCGTCTCTCTCGTATGAGAATCCCTCATCGTAAGAATTCTTGCTGACCAGCGTAACGTCACAGTCGTGCTGGAAATTTAGTGAGTATCTCCCGTTCACCGAGGAGGCGCAGCGGTACATCGAGTAATTTCCGGTCTCGCGGCCAGCCAGCGCGTAGGTTTCCTCGGTCAAGCTTCCTGACAAGACCCTTGACGCGAAATTCCAGCGATGAGAGTGAATGTCGTAGTCTGATGCCTGTTCAGCCCAGACATGCAGACGTATCGCCCAGCCGTAGTCATTCAGGGAAGCCAGGCGGATCTTGGTGAAGCCGTTGGGATGCCGGTATGCGACGGGATCTTCCTCGAACTGGACGCCCGGTTCTCGCCGCAAGAAATCATGCAGGTATTCGGCTAGATGGCCGTGCTGCACGATCTCATCTGCAGCCGGCAGGAGGGCGGCGGAGCCCTGTTCGGCGTACTTTCGCAGTACCTGGCTGAGTGACGGCACAGGGATAGATTAGCGACGCATCGAGTCGGGCCGAGAGCCGCACCAGGATCTGGGGTTCCGCCGTCGGAATGACGACCGGCGCGCGCTAGCCCCGGAGCCAGAGCCGGTAGACGATGAAGTTCGGCACGCCGACCAGCCCGGCCAGGTCGTCGGGATACTGGCGCAGCGCCTCGGGCGAGGGCTGCGGCTCGGCGACCCGGTCCACCGCGAACCCGGCGTCGGCGAACGCGCCGAACGCCTGCGTCAGGGGCCGTCGCCAGAAGTGCTGCGTGACCTCGACGTCGCCCTTCTGCCAGCTGTCGCTGACCAGCTCCTTCTCGAAGTAGCCGCCGCGCTGGCTGGGCACCGCCGGCGCGAACGGGTGGTCGAGCGAGATGACCGCCCAGCCGCCCGCCCTCAGCGCGGCCGCGAACGAGCGCAGCGGCACGCTCCAGTCCTCGACGTAGTGCAGGGCCAGCGAGCAGGTGATGCCGTCCAGCGACCGCGGCTCCAGGGGCAGCGGGCGGGACAGGTCGGCGACCTCGAACCGCCCCCGGCCGCCGCAGCGGCGCTGCGCTTCCTCGACCATGCGCGGGCTGATGTCCAAGCCGATCACGTCGGCGCCCTGGTCGAGCAGCCAGCCGGCCTGGGCGCCGGAACCGCAGCCAGCGTCGAGCACGGTGGCGCCGGCCAGCGGCGTGGGGACGAGCCCCCGCAGCGCGGGCCGCTCCAGCAGGCCGTTGTAGGGGCCCTCGTCGGTGGTGGCCGACCACACGGCAGCCAGCCGGTCGTATGCCTCGCGGGTGTGCTGGTTGTGCTCGGCCTGGTCCGCCGGCGGCTGTGTCGTCACCAGCCAAGGCTAGAACTCTCCGCAACAAATTTGTCCGGGCTGGCCCCCGGTTTGCCGGGCTGGCCCCGGCCCGGCGGACCGTCCGCGGCGCGAGCGTAGGCCCCGGCTGAGGTTGGCGCTATTACACTCTCCGATATACGCTTAATGGAGCTACTCGGGGGAGGCGGGGCGTGACAAAGGACTCCATCTGCGGCTCATCGGACCGCAGCATCCTGATCCTGACCAGCCTGGCCTCGTGCCCGCGACACGGCTACGCGCTGATCAAGGACATCGAGGAGTTCGCGGGCGTGAAGCTGGGCGCGGGCACGCTCTACGGCGCGCTGGCCAAGCTGGAGCGGGAAGGGCTGGTGCAGGCGCTGCCGGCCGAGGAGCGGCGGCGGCCGTACCAGATCACCGCGGCCGGGCGGGAGCACCTGCGGGAGCGGCTGTCGGAGTCGGCCCGCATCGCGGAGGTCGGGCTGCGGCGCATCGCGGCAGCCTCATCGTGAACCGTCGCGTCAGGAACCACCGCGTCATGAACCGCAGTGTCATGAACCGCAGTGTCATGAACCGTCGGGTGACGCGCCTGCTCCTGGCGCTGTACCCGCGGGCCTGGCGGGACCGGTACGGGGCCGAGGTGACGAGCCTGACCGACGAGCTCATCCGCGCGGGTGAGACGAGGCCGCTGCCCGCGGGGCTCAACCTGGTTGCGGGCGCAATGGCGGAGCGGGCCCGGGAGCTGGCCGGTTCCCGGACCGCGCTGGCGACGATGTCGGCCGCGGTGATCATCGCGATGGTCGGCGGCGCGTACGCAGTGACGGGCAGCGCCCGGCCGGGCCCGGTGCCGCGCGCAGCGGCCAGCGGGAACTGCCTGGTGCCGCCGTCGTTCCAGGTCCAGCTGTCGGCGGTGCCAGGAACCAGGCTGCAGCCGATCGCCCGGGCGCAGGTCAGGGACCGGCCGCCGCAGGGTCTTCTGCGCCCGGGCCAGCCCCGATGGAGCCGGCCGCGACTGAGCGGGCCCCGATCGAGCGGGCCGTCATTGAGTGGGCCCCGGTCCCGTCGCCCCCCGTTGAGGCGCCCCCCGTTGAGGCGGGCCCCGTTGAGTCGGGCCCAGTTGAGTCGGCTGCGGTTGAGGGGGCGGCGCCTGGCGGTCGCGGTGGCGAGTCCGGCCCGGCCGCAGGTACGGGTAACCCGGTCCGACCGTGTCGCGCGCATCCGCCCGGCCAAGATCACCCGGACGCGCGTCCGCCCGGCCAGGACTGGCCGGATCCTGCCGATCGCGCGGAGCTGTCAGCGGCCGCCGGTGGCCGCCCAGGACCCGGTGCCGGGTCCGGCTCGAACGTTGCGTGTTCCGCCGCCCGTGCCGGTGGCGACTCGTGTGCCTCGGTGAGTAGCCGCGTTGGCGGCAGTTCGGCCGAGGCCAGGCGCCTCGGCCGGTCAGAAAGGAACGTGAGCATGCCTCCACTGAAACATCCACTCCGTGCCGGCCGGGCGGGCGATCGCTGGGTGCGCCAGGCCACCGTGCTGGGCCTGGGCATCGGCCTGCTGGCCGGGACCGGGCTCATCGCCACGGCCAGCTCGGCCTCGGCCCACCCGGACGCGGCCCGGGCCAGCACGGGGCAACATCCGCCGCGGGCCTGCGCGGTGATCGTGGGGCGTAAGGGCCAGGCCCGGGTGCGGCGACAGCGATGCCTGCCGGGGACGCCGGTTGCGGTACCGGCACGGGCCTGTCGGCTCCGGCTTCGTCCGGGGCCGCCCCTGGCCCAGGCGCAGGCGCCGCCACCACGGCCAGCGCGGCTAGCGACACCGACGCGGCGACAGGCGGTGCTGCGGGTGCGGCCAGGCCAGCCACAACAACGGATCCTGCGGGTGCGGCCGGGCAAGCCGCTACCGCCGGTGCTCCGACTCCGGCCGGGTAAGCGGCTGCAGCAGGTGCGGCCGGGTCGCCTGCGGCTGAGCCGAGTGCGCGCTCAGGCGCCGGTCCTGCGAGTCCGGCCGGGTCGCCTGCGGCTGAGCCGAGTGCGTGCCCAGGCGCCGGTCGCGGTCCAGGCGCCGGTGAGGATCCGGG
>JBOHCO010000450.1:0-2196 GCA_050698895.1 Streptosporangiaceae bacterium | reverse complement strand
GCAGCCACATCGCGTACGGCGGCATCGACTGGACCGCGTCCTCGTGCAGCAGCCGGACCAGCGCCGTCATGTCGTAGCGCTCGAAGGCGTCCACGTACCGGGCCAGCAGCTCGGCCTGATCCGGGCCGGGCTCGTCGGGCCGGTCCTGCTCGGGCAGCGTGGCCAGCGTGGCCCTGGCCCGCTGGAGCGCGCTGTTCACCGCGGGCACGCTGGTGCCCAGCAGCTCGGCGGTCTCCGCGGCCTGGAAGCGCAGCACCTCGCACAGGATCAGCGCGGCCCGCTGCCGCGGCGGCAGGTGCTGCAGCGCGGTCACGAAGGCCAGCCTGATCGTCTCCCGCGCGACGGCGACCTCGGCCGGGTCGCTGCCGGAGGGCAGGATGCGCTCATCGGCGATCGGCGACACCCAGCTGTGCTCGGGCAGCACGTCACTGAGGTAGGCCGGGTCCGGCGGGCGCGCCGGGCCGAGCTCCATGGGCCGGGCCCGGCGGCTGCGGCCGCGCAGCATGTCCAGGCAGACGTTGGTGGCGATGCGGTACAGCCAGGACCGCACGCTGGACCGGCCCTCGAACCGCCCGGCGGCCTGCCACGCGCGCAGCATCGTGTCCTGGACGGCATCCTCGGCCTCGAAGGCCGATCCGAGCATGCGATAGCAGTAGCCGGTCAGCTCACGGCGGTAGGGCTCCAGCCCCTCGGGGTTGATGTCCGCGGTGCTGACGGGGCTCCTGATGCTGTTCCTGGCACTGTCGGTGTCGGTAGTCGCAGCCATGACATCGGAGTCTACGAGCCGCCGCTGACAGTCTCCGGGCCTGCGACATAAGCCCCCGACCGCGGTACTAGCCCAGGTTTGCCCGGTCTTGGCCGTGGAAGAGGTCCTATTCAGTGAGATTGCACGAAGGCGTAAGCTACGCGCGAGACCACAGCAGCGACGCCATCCGGCCCATCAGACCTGCGGCCGGTGGGGGGAGGTCTGCGATTTCGGTGTGGCAGGCAAGGCGGCGCCTGCGACGGCTCGAGCAAGAGATTGCCGAAGCCAGGGCGGCGCAGGTCGTCCTTCAGCAGCGGGTGGAGATGTTCGAGAGAATCGCCGCCGCGGCCGGCATGTCCATCGCGGACGCCGGCCCGGTCCAGCCTGCCCCGTCGTCCCCTTCGTCCCCGCCGGTGCCGCCGACCCTGCTGGCCGCGGCCTCGGAGCCGGGCCGCGACGGCTCCCCGGTGCGCCTGGCCGTGGAGGGCAGTGACGTCATCGCGGTGATCGGCGACGAGGGCGGCGACCCGCGCGAGTGGTGGGCCGTGATCCGCCGGCTGGGCTCGGGCGCGTCATGATCCGGATCGAGCGGGTCACGCTGCCGCCGGGCCTGCGCGCCGTCGCGCGCCGGGACGCCGACGGCCACCTGGTCGTCTACGTGTCGGCCGAGCTGGACAGCCGGCAGCAGCGCGCGGCCGTGCTGGAGGCGGTCCGCGCGTCGCGCCGGGCGGGCTGGCGGGCCGCGCTGCCGATCTGGATCGGCCTGGCGGCCGGGCTCCGGTTCTGGCTGCGGCGCCTCCAGTCGGCGATCAGGACCCAGCCGGCCGGATGGGCGACGGGTGTCGGAGCGGTCGCGGCGGGCGCCGTCGTGGCGGCGGTCCTGCTGACCTCGCCGGGCCCGCACGGCCCGTTAGCGTCTGGCGGGCCGACCGGCGGCTCCGTCACGGGCCCGGCCAGCTCGAGCCAGCCCGGCGGGGGCGGACACGGCCGGCGGCACGTGCAGCCGGTGGCGGCGGTCCCGCCCGGGTCGGGGTCCGGCGGCCCGCAGCCCGGCAGCACCTCGCCCGGTCCCGGCCGCAGCTCCCCCGCGCCCGGCCGGTCGCATACCGCACCGACGTCGTCCAGCCCGCCGGGGCACTCCTCGACGCCGACGCCCACCCCGAGCCGGTCCTCGACGCCAGCGCCGACGCCGACCCCCACTCCGACGCCCAAGCCGACTCCGACGCCCAAGCCGACCCCGACCCCTAAGCCGTCGCCCAAGCCGTCGAAGAGCGGTCACTGCATCATCATCCTGGGCATCAAGATCTGTCTCACCCTCTAGCCCTGGAACGCACGCGCCCCGGGATCGCACGCGCCCCGGGATCGCACGCCAGGACGCGCATGCCCACCGGGCGGGCGGCGGGCATGCGCGGCTTGCGGGGCTTGCGCGGGCGGCGGGTCAGGCCCGGCGG
>JBOHCO010000449.1:0-3014 GCA_050698895.1 Streptosporangiaceae bacterium | reverse complement strand
GGGTGACGGCGCCGCCTACTCCGGGCTGCGCGAGCAGCTCAGCGGGCACCTGCGGCGGGCGCGCGGGCTGGCCGCCGACCCGGACGACATCTTCCTGTTCCCCAGCCTGGCCATGGGGCTGCGGGCGGTCGCAGCGGCCTGCGGGCTGGCGGGCGGGCAGGTGGCGCTCGAGGACCCGGGCTACGGCAAGGCCCGGCTGGCGCTGGCTGAGGCCGGGGTCACGGTCCGCCCGGTGGCGGTGGACGACGACGGCCTCCGGGTCGCCGGGCTGGGCCCGGCCGACCGGGCCTGTTACGTCACGCCGGCCCACCAGTACCCGCTGGGCGGCCGGATGTCGGTGCGCCGCCGGGCGGGCCTGCTGGACTGGGCCTGGGCACAGGATGCCCTGGTGCTGGAGGACGACTACGACGGGGAGTTCCGCTACGACGTCCCGCCGCTGATCCCGCTGCGCAGCATGCCGGCCGGGGCGGACCGGGTGGTCTACTTCGGGACCAGCTCGAAGATCCTGGCCCGCGGGATGCGGGTCTCGTGGGCGGTGCTGCCCGCCCGTTACCGGGACGACATGGCCGCCTACCTGGACCGGGCGGGCGGCGCGGTGAGCTGCGTCTCGGCTGCCTTCCTGGCCAGCTTCATCGCCACCGGCGCGCTGACCCGGCATCAGGCCCGCGCGATGCGGACCTACAGCGCCCGGCAGGCCCGGTTCGTGGCCGCCTGCCGCGAGCTCATCCCCGGTGTCCGGGCGCTGGGCATCGAGGCCGGGCTGCACGTGGTGCTGGCCTTCGACCCCGGCGGGCGCGGCGGCGGGCCAGGCGGCGGGCCAGGCGACCACGGACTGGACGACGTGGCGGCAGCGGGCCGGCTGGCCGCCCTGGGCCTGGCCTGCGCGCCGCTGTCGCGCTTCTACGCTGACCCGGCGACGGCGGGCCGGACCGGGCTGGTCTGCGGGTACTCGCGGCTGCCCGAGACCAGGGCCCGGGCCGCGGCCGCCCTGATCAGCCAGGTGGTCGCCGGGCTCCGGTCAGATGCCAGCCCGTCGGACAGCAGCCCGCCGGACAGCAGCCCGCCGGACAGCAGTCAGTCAGACGACGACCGAGTCCCGCAGGACCTTCAGCACCGAGGGTGAGACCGGGGTGTCCGCGGGCACGTGGCCGGAGGTCCACGGGGCACGGTAGGCCGTCACGACGGGCAGCACCCCGGTCCACAGCCCCGGCTCGGGCTCGTCGTCCTCGGGCTCGCCGGGCCCGCCGTCCCGGACCTTGACCGTCCACTGGCCGTCGGTGATGTCCATGGCCAGCGCGGTGGTGGCGGCGAGCTGCTTCTTGGTGTGGAACGGGACCTCGGCCGAGCGGCCGGGGGTCAGGCACTCCGAGAGCTGGGTCAGGGCCGCGGCGGCCTCGTCCCCGGTGAGCGGGATCAGCTCGCCGTGCACGACCGCGGACCGGTAGTTGGCGCTCGAGTTGAACAGGGTGTGCCCGTAGACCCAGCCGTCGAGGTGGGTCACGCACAGCGCGGCCGGGGCGCCGGCGGCCACGTGGCGCAGCGCGCCGGCCCCGACCGAGCCGTGCATCAGGATCCGGTCGCCGGCCCGGCCGTAGAGCATGGGCACCACCCAGGGCTGCCCGCCGACCACGGTGCTCAGGCTGCCGATGTGGTGCCCGGCGTCCAGCACCGCGTCGAGGTCGGCCCGCTCGTGCTGGGCCCGCTCGCGGTGGCGGCTGATCTGGTCCATGCTGCGCGTCATGACCACGATCCTGGTCCGGCGGCCGGATTGGCGGCCAGACCGGTATCGGCTTCGGGGCCAGACCAGAATCCGGGCCCAGTCCGGTAAGAACGGTGCGGTGGCGCGCCTTTGTTAAGGCTAATTCTCCGCGAGCCAGGCCAGGGCGGCCGCGCCGCAGGCGTCGAGGCCCGGGCTGCGGGGAACATCAGTCCCATGGCCGGTGAGCTATTGCTGCTGGGCACCGCGGGCGCGCCGCTCCCGGTGGCCGGGCGGGCCGGGATCTGCTCGGCGGTCCTCGTGGACGGCCGGGTCTTCCTGGTCGACTGCGGTCGCGGCGCGCCGTCGGGCTACGTGGACGCCGGGCTGAGCTTCCGCGCGCTGGAAGCCGTCTTCGTCACCCACCTGCACGTTGATCACGTGGGCGACCTGCCCGGCATGATCCTGTACCCGTGGGGAGTCAGGGGCGGCCTGCCGCCGCTGCGCGTCTACGGGCCGTCCCGCCCCCGCGCGCTCCCGCAGGGCGACGCCGACTTCCGGCGCGAGACGACCATCCACCCGGAGCTGCCCGCGCCGGGCGTGTCCGACCTGGTCCTGGGCATCCTGACGGCCAACGCCTACCACCTGAACGTGATGCCGCTGGACGCGCACATGCCCGACCCCGGCGGGCTGGTCCGGGTCATGGACGTCGCCGCGCCGGACTGGGCTCCGGATGGCACCCAGCGCCCGGTGCCGGTCTACCGCGATGACGCGGTCGAGGTCACCGCGATCGCGGTCATGCACGGCCGGGCCGTCCCGGCGCTGGCCTACCGCTTCGACACCGCCGACGGGTCGGTGGCGTTCTCGGGCGATACCGCGGCCAGCGACGACCTGATCGAGCTGGCCCGCGGCGCCGACGTGCTGGTGCACCAGGTGGCCGACCTGGACTACCTGCAACGGCACGGCTTCGACGCGGCCGAGCTGGCCCGGATGGCCGAGCTGCACACCGACGTCAGCGAGGTCGGCGACGTGGCCGAGCGGGCCGGGGTGCGCGAGCTGGTGCTGACCCACTTCCTGCCCGCCGACCCGGCGGCGGTCAGCACGGCGGACTGGGCCCGGCGGGCCAGCCCGGCCTTCAGCGGGCGGACCATCGTCGGCTACGACGGGCTGCGCCGCCCGCTGTCCCCCGGCCGGCTGCCGTGACCAGACCCGGACGGTCGCCTGATCAGGCCGCCTTAACCTACCGGCCGGGGTCCAGGTCGGCCTCGGCGAGCAGGCGGGCGGCCCGGGCGGGATCGCGCAGCAGCGCGGCCAGCAG
>JBOHCO010000448.1:0-1708 GCA_050698895.1 Streptosporangiaceae bacterium | reverse complement strand
GTACTCGAAGGTGGCCGTGCCGCCGGGGCTGATCATCTGGATCCCGCCCGGCTCGGTGACGTCGAGGTAGCCGGTGCCGAACCCTCCACGTCGTAGGGGATGGCCGGCCAGAAGCTCGAGGTGCTCGCCCGCTCCTGCAGCGTGCCCTCCGGGAACAGGGTGCCGGCCGTGCAGGAGCAGTGGCCCAGGGACACCAGCGGCAGGATGTTCGAGGAGGATGTTCATGACCTGAATCCCTTCGGGGCGCTGGCGTGACAGCGGTAGGAGTCGCCGGGGCTCAGGTCGCCAACAACTTTTCCGGCACCGGCTTCACCGTCGAGGAGGAATGCGCGGCTGGGAGCGGGCGCTCCCGTCATGAGAGGGTCACCGGGGCAGAGTCACGCGGGCAGGGTCACGCGGGCAGGGTCACGCGGGCCGAGTCACGCGGGCAGAGGGAGCAGGCCATGGCGCCAGCGGCGGCGTACGATGATATCGCGGACTGGTACGAGCGGGAGTTCCTGGCCAGGGACGCGGCCGCGGGCGGCGACCCGCTGGGCATCAGCGCGGCGCTGGACACCCTGCTCGGCCCGGGCCGGGGCCCGTGCCTGGAGGTTGGCTGCGGCACGGGCGTGCGCGCGGGCCGGGTGCGCGAGCTGGGCTGGACGCCGTGGGGTGTCGACATATCGGCCGCGATGCTGCGGCACGGCCGGGACCGCCTGCCGGCCGTCCGGGCCGACGCCACCCGGCTGCCCGTCCGCGACGGCAGCCTCCCGGCGGTGATCACGGTGATGGCGCACACCGACATGGCCGCCTACCCGGCCGTGCTGGCCGAGGCCGCCCGGGTGCTGGCGCCGGGCGGCCGGTTCGTGCACATCGGCGTGCATCCCTGCTTCTGCGGCGGGTTCGCCGACCGCGGCGACCCGGACGCGGTCGTGATCCGCCCCGGCTACCTCGACGGCCACTGGACCAGGGCGTCGTGGACCAGCCAGGGCGTCCGGGACAAGGTCGGGGCGACGCACATCCCGCTGCCCGGGCTGATCCACGCCTTCCTGCGCGCCGGGCTCACGCCCGAGCGGCTGGCCGAAGGCGGCGAGCCGACTCCGACTGTGCTGGCCATCCGGGCTCGGAAGGACCGGTAGGCACCGCCGCCCTGGCCGGCCAGCACAGGCCCAGCACGACGGCGAAGGCCAGGAGCTTCGACACCACGTTCATCGCGATCGGGAACGGGGCGGCGGGGTAGCCGAACCCGTCCGCGGCCCAGGCGGCGAACACGACCAGCATCAGCGCCAGCGACAGGAAGGCCGGCCGGGTCAGCCGGACCCTCGCGGTGGTGCTGAGCAGCAGCAGCGTGGTGATGTCGACCAGGAGCAGCGGGGCGAAGAACACCAGCCGGTACAGCGCCGGGTCGGGCGGGACCGGGGGATAGGTCCGGGTCATGATGATGAGGTCGAACGGCAGCTCGAAGATCATCGGCCCGGCTATCGCCGCGACGACCGCGCTGGCCAGCCGGGCTCGCGGCCGCCCGGTGCTGATGATGAGGATGATGACGAAGACGGCGCCCGCGGCCACGATGGTGACGGGCGTGATGGGGTCGGCGGGCGGGGCCTTGGCGATGTGGTCGTGCCGCTCGGCCCCCACGTAAATGGCCAGGCAGGCCCCGAACGCGACGATGGCGGCGGCCCAGGCCGCGATCAGGCCGATCGTGGCCGGCCGGCCGGGGCGGGGGAGC
>JBOHCO010000447.1:0-1300 GCA_050698895.1 Streptosporangiaceae bacterium | reverse complement strand
GGAACGGCCCCTACGGCTACGGCCACTACCTGAGCCGGTTCCTGCTGCCCGACAACGGCGTGACCAACTGGGACGGCAACCGGCTGCGCGGGAACTTCTACAGCTTCCAGGTCGGCACGGTGAAGTTCATCTCCCTCGACGCCGACGACGTCATCTGCCAGGACGGCGCGGCGGCCTACCTGAACGCCGCGCCGGCCGCCCCGCCGGAGACCACCACCTCCGGCGCGCAGATCCCCAACGGCACGGTCACCTACAACCACGGCTACACCGGTGACCTCAAGGTCGTCGCCGCGGACAACTCCGCGGTGCCCGACTTCGGCAGCGGGTCCCCGAACCTCCAGACCCTGTGGCTGGAGCGGACCCTGCGCGCGGCCCGAGAGGACTCGTCGGTGGACATGATCGTGGTCTTCATGCACCAGTGCGCCATGTCCACCTCGGTCCCCGGCAACGGGTCCGACCTGGGCATCCGCCGTGCCTGGCTGCCGCTGTTCGACCGCTACGAGGCTGACCTGGTGCTGTCCGGCCACGAGCACGACTACGAGCGCAGCTACCCGGTCCGCGGCTACGACGCCGGCGCCCATGGCACCGTGGTGTCGCCCAACCCGGACCAGGTCAAGGGCCAGACCATCGACACCCGGCGCCCGTCCGTGGCGGCCTCCGAGCCGGTCGAGGTCGACGGCACGCCCGGCTGGGACACCGCCCGGGGCACCGTGTTCCTGGTCCTGGGCGGCGGCGGGACCAACGGCCCGTCCAACGTGTACGGCACCGACCAGGCCGACGGCCTGCCCCAGGCCAAGGTGATCACCGAGCGCAACGCCATCAGCGGCTCGCAGGCGGCCGGCTTCACCCGCAACGCGGCCGACTCCATCGAGGACGCCCCGTGGTCGGCGGCCACCAACGCCGGCGACGCCTACGGCTACGCGATATTCGACGTGGACCCCGGCCAGCGGCCCGGCGAGACCACCATCACCCTGCAGTACTTCGCCATCCCCGCGGTCAGCAACGAGGCGGGCTCCGCGCACGACGGCACGACCACGCTGCCCAGCACGCCGTTCGAGACGTTCGTGTTCGGCCGCGGCATCTCCCGCCGGCACCACGAGCACCCCGGCCGGCCGCACCTGGAGCACAGCCAGGCCCGCTGACCGGCGCGCCGGCCGCGCGCCACGGGCCGCCGGCTGCTATACGGATATATCTGACAGCGGAGGTCAGCATGACTCATAGCGGGATGACGCCTAGCAGCCGGCGCGCCCTCGCGCCCGTCCTCGTCACGACGCTCACGACGCTGGCCGCGCTGGCCCGC
>JBOHCO010000446.1:0-5557 GCA_050698895.1 Streptosporangiaceae bacterium | reverse complement strand
CAGTGAGGGGATCTCGTTTCATCGCGCGCGCACTCGGAACTGGGCCAGCTGGGCCAGGACGGACTGGTTGGCTTCCCAGCCGTCCGGGAACTTCGCCGGGACGTTCAGGTGCACCGGCTCGGTCGAGGGGTGAGCGTCCAGCAGTTCGGGGATGCCGGCCCGGGCCACCACGATGCAGGCGTGGCGGTGCCGGGACGTCAGCACGCACAGGCGCCCGGCCTCCAGGTGGAACGCCGTGGCATCGCGGCGGCCCGAGAGCGGGTGCCACGCGATGACGACGTCGAACTCGCGGCCCTGCAGCCGGTTCGCCGTGTCCACGGTGATCCCGGCCAGGCCCGGGCCCAGGGCCGTCCGGACCGCCTGGGCCTGGTCACGGTGCGCCGTGCCGATGGCGATCCGGGCGGCGCCGACCGGGGCGCCGGCCTGCGCGCGCTCGGAGTAGGCGATGCCACCCCGTTCCGTCAATCTGGCGGCCAGCGCGGCGCACGCGCTCGCCACCTCCGCGTCGGTGCGCACCGAGTGCCGGACGGGCAGCTCATACAGTGCCCAGCCGGCGGCGCACGCGGTTTCCAGAGCGGCATCGACGGGACTCGGGCTCAGCGCCCGAGTGGCAAGCGTCAGCCGGCGCTGCCCGGCCTGCGTCCCGGCCACGAAGCCGCCGAACGGGTAGAACGCGCCAGCTACCACGGGCACCGCGGAGTGTGGCAGCCGCCACGACACTGGCAGCCGGCGCACCGGCACATCGGGGTTGTGCGCCAGCAGGACCGCGACGGCGCTCTGCATGGGATCCCAGGTCAGGCCCGTCCACCGGTCGATGTCGATGGTGCAGAACGGGTCGAGCTGGCCGGGATCGCCGACGAACAGCGCCCGCTCGAATCGGCCCGCGATCCGCAGCAGCAGGTCGGAGCGCATCTGGTAGGCCTCATCAACGATCGCCCACGGCCATGACCCGTCAGTCAGGGTCGCCCACTTGGCGGCCGTGCCCGCGGTGACCGGGGACCCGGCGAGGTCAGCGGGGCGGGCGGACACCCGCACTCCCGGATGCCGGGCGATCCGCGGCGACGGCACGTACTCCTGAGCCGAGAGCCGGCCGATGCGCAGGCCGGGATCGGCGGACGCCATCCGGTCGACGAGGTCGTCGACCTGCTCGTTGGTCTGCGCGATGACCATCACCGGTTCGCCGGCGTTCGCGATGGTCACGGCGGCGCGTACCACCAGGTCCGACTTGCCGGCGCCCGGCGGCGAGTCGACGACCAGTCCGCGATGGCCGCCGGCCAGGTCGGCCAGCACGCCGGCAGCGGCCCTTGCGGCCAGCTCGGCGGCCGTCATGACCATGCCTCGCGGGTGTCCTCGTCGGCCGGGACGTAAGGCACGGGCGGTCCGCCGTGCGTCCACGGGGTCTCCTCGGCGGGCGGGAATGACGCGGAAGGCTGGTAGCCGTCGGTCAGCGTCGTGTAGCACAGCCACTCTCCGAGCTCAGGGACGCTGCCCGGCGCGGCGGCCAGAGCCCGGCCCATTCCGCCGGAAAGCTCAAGGACGACCTGGTCTGGCTGACCCGGTGCGCTGGTCACCGACACGACGCGGGCCTGCTGCCCTGGCCTGCCCGGCGCTGACATCCGGGTGCCAGGCGAGATGAGCACCCGGTCGGCGGTGGCGATGGTGACCAGCGGGCGCAGCTTGCGCCGGGAACCTGTCGCATCGACGCGGTCCGGCTCGGCAGTCACTATCTCGCCGGCAAAGGCCTCTCCGGCGAGCCGGTGCTCGGCCATCACGAGCGGGTCGTCGAAGGCCCGCTGCGCGGCGTGGACGGCCTGGGCGCGCTCCAGCCAGCTGAGCCTGCGGGCGGCGGTGACGGCCGAGTCGCGGCGCGGCTGCGGAGCACCCCCGGCGTCCAGGTAGTCGCAGTAGCTGGTGAAGGAGTCCTTGTCAGCGTTCCAGCGCGCGCTGACATGATCCCCTGGCGGCAGCGTGCGGAGCAGGTCGACGGCCCGCCAGACCAGCTGCCAGGTTGGCCTGAGCTGCCCGGCCAGGGCCTGCGTCAGGGCAGCGCGCGCTCGGCCTTCCCTGGCGCCGCCTGCCGCACGCTGGCAGGCGTCGATGAGCGGCGCCAGCACCTCGTTGTCGAACGTCGGGTCGGTGGCGGGCCCGGTCGGCGGCCATGTCAGCGGGTCCTCGGCCGCCGCCGCGGCCTGCCAGCCGGCCTGGCCAGGCGGCGGGTCGATCCAGCCGGCCAGCGCCGCTAGATTGAGGTCCTCGATGTCGCTCTGGCCGGTCGCCCAGTGGGCGGCCAGCGCGTCGGTGGCGGCCAGCAGCAAGCTCGAGCCAGGATGAGCGGCGCGCTCGGCCAGGTAAGAGAGCCAGCAGCCGAGCAGCGGCACGCCAAGGGGAACAGCGAACTCACTGTCCGTCCGCCGGAACCTGGTGGAGCGACCGAGCAGCCGGACGAACCCGATCCCGGCGGGGCCGGGCACGAGCACCTGCGGCGCGTCGGCAAAGCGGGTGCGCGGCTGCCCGCCACGCCCGGCGGGCACGTCTTCCGCCCCGGTGCAGAAGCTGTCGATGTAGGGCAGCAGCGCGGCGGCCAGTTCGGCGGCGAAGCCGAAGCGCTGGTCCCGGTTGCGCGGCTGGGCCACGACCAGCAGCCGCGGTGACTCCCGGTCGGTGCCAGCCATCGCGGCCAGCGGCGCGTGCGCCTCTCCGGCCAGGCCCAGCGGAACGAACACCAGGGGCCGGTCGCTGAGATGAACGTGGCGGACCGTGGCTATCGGCTGGGCCACGCCGGCCGCGACGGCCCGCGCCCTGGCCAGCGAGGTCAGCGTGCTCATATTGCCTCGCCCAGGCACTGCGCGCGCAGCCGCATGGCCTCGCCGAGCAGGGCCGCTGCCTCGGCGTCCGCGTCGGCCGGCTCAAGCTCGCCGCTGGCCAGGCGTAGCGCGGTGGTGACATAGTCCACGCCGCCCAGCTCATCGCGTACCACCCGGCCGAGCGCGGCGGTGGCGCCCCGGCACTCGTCGCGGCAGAAGCGGCACAGCTCGCAGCTGGCCAGGCACTCCGGCATGTACCTCGCGGGCACGCTGCGCAGCGCGGCCGCCACCTCGACCGCGGGCCTAGCCGGCACGCCGCCCGGATCAAGTTCCAGATCGAACGTTAACCCGGCGGGAAGCTGCCCGACGAGATCGTCGATGCGCTCCAGCCGGGACAGCTGCCGACTCAGCACCGTCAGCTGCTTGCGCACGTCCAGCTCGGCCGCGATGGGCTGGTTGGAGAAGTTCTCCGGGCAGACGAGAATCACGCTGTCGGACACCAGCTCCGGCGGCCCGGCACCAGTATCGGCCAGTAGCTGGCGCAGGGCCAGCACGTACACGGCGGACTGGATGGCCGCCGCGCGCACCTTGTCGGCGTCGGCCTGGCCATCGATAGCCGCGAACGACTTGATCTCCACCACCCGGAACTGGCCGCGCAGGCGGAACGCGATGAGGTCCGGCTCGAGGTAGACAGGCCGGCCGCCGACGGCGAGCCGGAGCAGGGGATGATCGAACAGCGTCCCGGCGTCCGCGCCGGAGGGGGCCGCCCTGGCGAGCTGCGCGGCGGTCCGGGCGTGCCGCAGGTCCGGGCTCCGGTTGCCGCCCACCTCCTCAAGATCGTCATAGGAGACCTCGGGAACCGGCAGGCCCAGCTGCTCGCGCAGCAGCCGCAGCAGCTCAGCGCAGCCATTCGCCTTGACCTGCGCCTCGAACGCATTGCCGCGGGTGATGGCGAACCGTGACTGGCCGAACGGCGCGGGGAAGCCCGCGTAGCCGGCCAGCCGCTGCTTGTCGATGCCGGCCGCGTCCAGGATTGCGCGCCGGGCGCATCCGGGATTGCTTGTCAGGGCCGCGATGGTCCGGGCATTATGCGCGCGAGCCGGCATGGCACCGCGGATCCGGCCGAGCCGGGCTTCAGTCTGATTCATCAGATTCCCCTCCGCGAAGCTGCGGCCGGCGGTCAGGCAGTGGCCTGGCTGCGCGTAATCCGCAGCCGGGTACCGAATAGCTGCTCGGCGTCGCTAAGCCGAGCGCCGGCCCGGGCTGCGGCGGCTGCGCGCCGTGCCCCGTCCTCGTCCTGGTGGACGGCGAGTTCCGCGCGGGCGGCCTGGACCACTTGGTCTGGGTCGATCGGCTGGGCGCCAGCGTGTGCTCCCGGAATGTTGACAGCAAACTTCCGCAGCAGCCGCGGCGCCTCCGCCCCGGCATCCGATAGGCGCTGGATGCCCTGCGCGACGTGAACCGCGGCCGTCAGGTAATCGACGCGCGGGCTGAGCGGTCCGATGACACGCCGGTCCAGCGGCCAGGTCGACACCGCCAGCAAGCCCCTGGCCGGCGCGAGCAGGTCCGCGGTCAGCGCCGCGCACAGGTAGTACGCGCGCGCATGCGGCGCGGTCCGGAACGACCGCTCCTCATCTCGCCTGATGCTGGTCAGCCGGGCGGCGACCAGCGGACCGGAATAAAACGCGTCATGCACGGCCAGGATCAGCCGCGGCGCGGCGGGGACCCCGAGCAGTGTCAGGGCCTGATGAACCTGTTCTCGGATGGGCAGCAGCGGACCCGGCTGCGGCCGGGCCGGCTCCGCCGGCTCGTCGGCCTGCGCCCCCGCGTCAAGCTCCTCGATCGCCTCGCCCCACGCCCGCTCGGCCGCCCGGAGTTCGGCGCGCAGGGCAGCGCCATGGTCCCGGTCGCCCGCAGCGACGGCACGTCGCACCCGCGCCCGCAGCTCGCCGATGCGGCGCTCCAGGGTCTCCAGGGTCTCCGGTGACTCAGCCATGGCCAGGAACTCTAGTATATTCCAGTGTTTTCCAGCAACTCCCAGTTAACTACTGCTGCCGTGGCGCTGGATCCCGGCCTGCCCGGCCGCCTGGGCTAGCTCGGGCTAGCTCGCGTCCGGCCCTTGATCGCAGTCGGTCATAGCCATTGATCTTGGTGCAGACCACCACGCCGAGGACTCGTTCGGGCCCGACTCCTGGTAAGCCCGGCCGGATGGCATGCGGCGCGGCGAGGTCGTTACGTGGCGACGGCGTGGACGGCGGTGCCGATCGCGTAGGTGAGGCCGGCCGCCACGGCGGCCAGCAGGAGCTGGCGGACGGCGCCGCGCCAGAACGGCCGGGCCGTGATCCGGGCCACGAACCCGCCGCCCAGGAACGCCGCGACCGCGGCCAGGGCCAGCGCGGCGGGCAGCGAGCCGAAGCCGATCAGGTAGGGCAGCAGCGGGATCAGCGCCCCGACCGCGAAGGTGACCAGCGAGGCCCCGGCCGCGGCCACCGGGGACGGGAGGTCCTGGTGATCCACCCCCAGCTCCTCCCGCACGTGCACGGCCAGCGCCTGCTCGGGATGAGCCGAGACCTGGACCGCCACCTGGGTGGCCAGGTCGGCGTCGACCCCGCGGCTGATGAACAGGTCGGCCAGCTCGCGCTGCTCGGACTCGGGGTGGCGCTCCAGCTCGATCCGCTCCTTGCGGACCTCGGCCTGGACCAGCTCGTTCTGCGACGAGACCGAGACGAACTCCCCGGTGGCCATGGAGAACG